>QMWA01000017.1 GCA_003661385.1 Thermoproteota archaeon
GATACCGACAGCCATGTGAAAGCATGGCATAGCAGCCTCAAGCTACCGCTTAGCCAAGCTAACACCACCCACTGCTGCAAGTCAGCCCTCATAGCCTCAGGAGCCTAGCACCATGGTGCTGCCCATGTGACAGTTGTGAAGCCCACCAGCCTCGTCTGCTGCAAGCTTAAGCTGCAGCATAGTTTTTATCCTGGTGTGGCAGCTGGCTTTAGGGTGGCTTGAGGGTCATTGGCGTCATAGACATGATGGGCGGTGTAGCTGTCAGAGCTATCAGAGGTGAAAGAGAGAGATATAGGCCTGTTGAATGCAAGCTATGTAGGGGAAGCAGACCAATTGACATAGCTGAAGGCTACAGGAGAGTTTATAAGGTCAGTGAGCTATATGTAGCTGACCTAGATGCTATAATGGAGAGGGGCTCGAACCTAGATGCCATTAAGCCTTTGGTTGAAGCAGGCTTTAGTGTGATGGTTGATGCTGGAGTAAGGTCTATAGAGGAGGCAGAGGAGCTCGTGGAGGCCGGCTGCAGGGTCATACTGGCAACAGAGACAGCAGACCTAAGCCAGATAGAGGAGATGGGGGAGACATTAGGCTGGAGGAGGGTTACCATAAGCCTGGACTTCAAGGGTGGGAGGCTCCTGTCAAAGGGGAGCTTAAGGGGACTGAGCTGCAGGGAGGCAGCTGAAGCCATCAGGCACCTGCCAGCAAGCGAAGTCATAGTGCTAGAGCTCTCCAGAGTCGGGACGCTGACAGGCCCACCAACAGATCTCGTTAAAGCGGCTTCAGCAGCGCTAAAAGCCCAGGTGCTAGCAGGAGGAGGCATAAGAGGGCTAGAGGATCTCAGGGAACTGAAGAAGGCAGGTGCATCAGGAGCTCTGATGGCAACAGCCCTACAGGACATGCTAATCCCACCAGAGGACATAAAGGAAGCCATGAAGCTCTAGCAAGGCACACCACGCGGTATAGGTCTGTTAGTGTAGGCCTCTAAGGATAAGCTTAGGGCTGGGTTGTAGAGATGCTACCGAAGCACTTTCTAAGGTTCCTGTTCGTGAAGTTATTGTGCTGGAGCTCTCTAAGGTTGGCACGCTCAGGGGCCCTGCTTAGACCTGGTTAAGGTGGCTTCCAGCGTGCTTAGGTGCGATGTTCTGGCTGGTGGTGGCGTCAGGGGCCTCATGGACTTTGCTGCCTTGAGGAGAGCAGGCGCCTCTGGTGTTCTGGTTGCTACTGTGCTTCAGGACATGCTTGTCTCCCCAGAGGACGTGAGGAGGGCCATGGAGCTTTAGGTGTAGCTGGTGGAAAGGGATAAAAGGGCTTGGTGTACTCGCTTTGTGGTGGGTGGTTGAGAGCTTCAGCTTCTCATGTCGTTAAGGCCTCTCCGCTGAGGGTCTTCTGGTACTCTGCTGACGAGGAGAATGCTCCTGAGTGGCTTAGCTTGGTCTGTGAGGCTAGGAGGGTCGATGGCACCAGAATCGGGCTTGGCTCTAAGTCTTATTTCAGAGCTGATGTCTTCGGGTTTGAGAGCGAGTTCATCTCTGAGGTTGTTGAGTGGAGGCCTCTCTCTAGAGCTGGGCTTGTGATGGTTAGGAGGATTAAGGGGCCTCTCACAGACTTCTCTATGTGGCTCTCCTATAGGGGGCTTGATGGGAGGACTAGAGTAGACTTAGCAGTTGAGTTCGAGCTTGGGCTGCCTCCTGTCGCGAAGCAGGCAGTTGAGCTCGCAGCCAAGATGTCTGTGGACGGGAAGCTGAGGGAGAGCCTCAGGAGGCTTAGCAGGCTGCTTGAAGTCATGATACCGCTAGCTTAGGGGTTAAGCTGCCCCAGAGCCTCCCTCAAGCTGAGGAGGATGTGGCTGCTACCCTGTGTTTTGCCATGGTGATCTAGCTGCTCTCCTGGCTTCCTCTACTGCTTCAGCTACCTCCTGGGCTAGCTGAGCCAGCTCCTCTGGCGGCTTTGGCTCCCGCCCCTCTACTGCGTTCTCTGAGTCTCTTTCTACCTCTGCTTTGAGGTAGCTGGTGAATGCTTTGTCATGTGGGCATGGTGATAGGCCTATCCAGCACCTTCCCTTGTCTAGGCACTGGCTGCACTTCTCGCTGAAGTACAGGTGGGCTTTCCAGAGGAGGTAGCCTGGCTTCCACCTTTCTAGCACCGCTAGCTTCTCTCTCGTAGCCCACTCCTCTACCTCCTTGGATGCTGCTGCCTTAGCTACCTCACCTGCTGCCTTGAGGGCTTCAGCTGGGCTCTTGTGGTATGCCTCCTCTACGAGCTCTGATAGCGCTCTCGGGGATGGCGTCACGTCCCTTATCGCTCTCAAGGCTTGTACCGGCTTTTCAGCTAGAGCTTTGAGTAAGATTGGCTTTGCTCTGAGAGCTAGCCTGGCTACCATGCCGAGTGTGGGCGCAGTGAACGCCTTGAGGGCTTCTGCCTCCTCCCTTGGGCTGGAGGCTCTGGTGTACTCATATAGGCTCTTGAGGTCCTCTTTGAGGATGCTTCCCTCAGGAACCTGCTTCAGGAGCCTCCTGATCTCCTTGGAGGCTCTCTTCTTCAGCCCTAGCTCCACTAGGATGGTCACATACTCTACTTTGGCTGCTAGGCCTAGCTGCTCTGAGGCTTCTCTGAATGCTTCAGCTGCCTCATCCAGCTTGCCTTGGTATGCTAGGGTTCTGCCTAGGTTGAGGAGGAGCACTGGGTCCCTGGTGTCCTGGTATCCTCTCCTGAGCTCCTCTGCTGCCTCGCTTAGCTCCCCATGTGAGGCTAGTAGAGCTGCTGCTAGAGCTGAAGCCTTGGCCCTGTGCTCTTCTAGCTGCCTTAGCGCCCTGACTACAGGCCTCCAGCCTTCTCCTACAGCTGACATGATGATCTTGAGGGGGAGCTTGGACTTGAGGCACTTCTCCAGAGGCTCTCTAGGGTCTCCTCCCCCGGATAGTGCCTCCCTGAGCTGAGCTATGTGTGCGGCAATAGGATGCAGCTTGACCGCCTCCGCTGGCCTCTTGTGCTCTGGCTATTATAGCTGATGGCGCAATGCTTATAAGTGTATTTTAGATACATGTATCTGGTGTCCATGTATGAGTGTCGGGGGTGGCATAGAGGATGTCGTGAAGAAGGTCCGTGAAGCTGTTGAGAAGCTCAGCGAAGACCTCAAGAAGTTCAGCAAGGAGTTCCAGGAGGTAGCCTACTCAGACATCTCAGATGAGGAGAAGATGGCTGAGCTAAGCAGGATAATAGCAGAGTGCAAGAAGGCCTTGAGAAGCAGGTCCCTGGAGTTCAGGGTTAAGCTCGCTGAAGCGATCTCAGAGCTGCCTAAGCACCCAACAGCCCTCAGCTATAGCGAGGTCAAGGAGGCGCTCGATGAGGTGAAGGAGGAGTTTGAGGAGGTAAGGGAGGAGGTGGAGGACTTCATAAGCGAGGTGAAAGACGCTAGAGGAGAGATAGCTAGGGACCTGAAGAGGAAGAGGCTTGAGGAGGGGGAGGATAGGAGGAAAAAAGCGGTATTCACCGTGGTGAAGACAGAGGGGGAGAAGCCAGTCATCAAGATAGTGAAGACAGAGGGGGAGCCTGCTGCTAGAGGCTTCTCAGTAAGGATACCTGAGATAAGGATACCTGACATCGGCAGGATAGTTGAGGACGCGCTGTCGCATGCACTCAAGGGGCTTGAGGAAGCTAGGTCAGCTACAGGAACTAGAGTAGTGTCCTCAATCAGGATCCCTGAGTCTGATGCGAAGCTCATAGACTTCCTGACTGAGGCAGGTGTCTTCTCGAGCAGAAGCGAGGCTATAGCGTACTTCACTCACAAGGGGATCCAGGCTTCGAGAGACTGGCTTGAGAAGGTCAAGGACAGGGTGAAGGAGCTGATGGAGATCCAGGAGGCAGTCAGGAGGGAGATAGAGAGCATAAAGAGGGAGATAGGGGAGGCTGCTGGAGTAGAGGTTGAGGCTGAGGGAGGGGAGCAGAAGGAAGCTGAGGAGGAGAAGGGAGGAGGGGAGGCTGAGAGAGCTTAGGTGGCGTGCTAGCTGGTTTCCCCAAGCTCCTCTAGGGCTCTTAGAGCTTCTACGTCGCTTAAGTCCCTCCACTTCCTGTAGGCGTCTGCTACAGCGTAGATTGGGTGGGTTCTCAGGTTCGGTGCGACCACGGCATCTGCCTGCTGAGCTAGGAGAGCTGCTGCCCTAGCTGATGCTGCTGGAGCTGCTGCAGCAACCCATGATGCACCCAGCTTTCTTGCAGCTTTGACTGCTACCAGCATTGTGTAGCCTGTAGCCATCCCGTCATCTACTACTATGGCTCTCCCCCTGATAGCTTCTGGCAGCAGCCTCCTGTATAGCTTTGATCTCTCCTCTACTGAGGCTAAAGCCCTTTGTATGCACTCCTCCACCTGCCTGGGGGTTAGGGCTGCCAGCTCCGCTAGCCTCCAGTCTACGTGTACGTCTCCTAGCCATGATACTGCTCCAAAGCCTGCCTCTGTAGTCCAGGGGTAAAGCACCTTCCTGACTACCACGGCTTTGGCTGGTATGGCTAGGGCTGAAGCTACCTCAGCTGCTACTGGAGCTCCTCCAGCTGGTATCGCCAGTATGACATCGGCTTTAATGCCTGCCTCCCTTATGAGGGCAGCTAGAGCCCTCCCTCCGCTCCTCCTGCCCCCGTATACCCTAGTTTTGTCTCTGAGCTCACGGCTTTCAACTATCATGTGGCTTGCTTTAGGTCACTAAGGCATATATATGTCGGTGCTTAGTGCTCTGTGATGAGTGTCGCTAGAAGGCTGAGTGAGTGTACTGACTTCAGGTGCGTGTTCAGGCTTGTGAAGCAGTGTGTTAGGGAAGTGCTGGGTAGGGAGAGAGCTGGGGTTTCTCTTGCGCTAGTTGAGCTTCCTGCTTCGATTGCAGCAGCCTCCATGCCTGATGGGACCATAATCCTGAACAGAACCTTGCTTAGGGCTCTTGGAGAGAGCTTGAGCCGCGTCGAGTTCAACGCCTACCTGTTCTATGTGCTGCTCCACGAGTACCTCCACACCCTAGGGTACGTGTCTGATGAGGTTGTTGAGGAGCTTGCAGCTGAAGTCTGCAGCGAGAAGCTCGGGAGAAACCACCTATCAACTAAGATAGCTGTAGATGGGCTTAGGGTTGTGCTGGCTAAGCTCAGGAGGATCCCGTCGCCGTCTGGGAGCGGCGTTGAGGTTGTCCTTGGGATTGACAGCGAGGTCATGGACTACTACAGCTAGGTGCTCTAGTTGAGGGTGTGCAGGCACTGTGGGAGCCGGGCTGGCGAGGTTAGAGTAGGCTATGCTAGGATGTGGCTCTGCAGAGACTGCTTCACCAGGTTCTTTGAGAGGAAGGTCAGGAGGACGCTTGAGAAGTACAGGATGCTCAAGGGCGTCAGCAGGCTTGCTGTAGCTGTTTCAGGAGGGAAGGATAGCGCTGCCCTGCTGGCTGCTCTCGCTAGGCTTGAGCTAGGAATCGAGCTGGCTCCCATACACTTGAACCTGGGGATCCCAGGGTACTCTAGTGAGTGTGAGAGGAAGGCTAGGGAGCTAGCTGAGCACCTTGGGCTTAGGCTCCAGGTCTTCAAGCTCGAGGAGGAGGGGTTCACTGTTGGGATGCTGGGTGAGACCAGGCTGAGGAGGAGGGCTTGCGCAGCATGTAGCACTGTGAGGAGGTACTGGCTTAACAGGCTTGCTAGGGAGCTTGATGCTCAAGCTGTTGCTACAGGCCATAACCTTGATGACACTGTTGAGGTGCTGTTCAACGCGTACTTCACTGGAGACTTGGAGACCATAGCTAGGCTTAAGCCAGCTCTGCCAGCTAGGGGGAAGCTCGTGGCCAGGATTAAGCCTCTGATAGCTCTGACGGAGGAGGAGGCCCTGGAGTACGCTGAGATCCTGGAGCTCCCGTTTACCAGCGTGAAGTGCCCTCTAGGCAAGGGGTCTAGGAGCTTGAGGAGGAAGAAGCTGATTGAGACGATAGCTGAGGAGGTTCCTGGGTACAAGCACACCTTCCTCTCAGCTCACCTCAGGGTTTTTCAGCCCATGGCTGAGGAGCATGCTGAGCTGGGTGAGCTCGGGGAGTGCAGGCTGTGTGGTGAGCCTAGCTCTCAGGAGGTTTGCGGGTACTGTAGGGTTAAGTCTGCTGTCAGAGCCTATCTAGCTTCCTGAGGCTGTCCATGAGGCTCCTCCTGAGCTTGTATGCTATCAGCTTCTCTAGGATCGCTTTAGCTGGCTGAGGCATGTCCAGCTGGAACTCCAGTATGAGCTTCACCCTGGTTTTCCTCGGGCTGAGCTGCTCGTATAGGCCTTCAAGGGAGTACTCTCTGAGCGGGCCTCTGAGCTTCTCGACCATGATGTCTCTGAACCTCCTTAGCGGCTCCCACTCTATGGCTTCTGTTATGAACTCGAACTCTGATCCAGCTACCTCAGCCCTGTAGTACACCCTAGAGCCCTTTCCAAGCTGCCCTGCTACCCTCCTGGCCTCGTATATAGACTCTATCCACTTCGGGGCGTTCTCCCCGTCTGCAGTGAACCAGAAGACCCTCTGAACGGGGGACTTCACTACACGCTCAACAACCACCTTCAAGCTAGCACCAGGTGGGTGACTGCATGAGGTGCTTAAGCGTTACCGTGAGCTGCTGGCAGCCTGCACTTCAGGCGGGCTTCAGGCTTCTGCCTCCTTCGCCTGCCGAGCTGAAGCTTCACTTGCTGGGCGCCTTATGCTGCTGAGGCCGGTGCTTCAGCTAGAGGCTTGGCTTCAGGTGCACAACCTTTAAATGCCCTGCTGGCTTGGATTGCTGGTGTGTACTTTGGCTAGTGAGCAGTGTGAGCATGGTGATGTTGAGCTTCTTGGAACCGAGAAGGGGGAGAGGGGGGTTAACAAGTACTTTAGGTGTAGGAAGTGTGGTGCTGTGCTAGTTCTCTCTGAGGAGGGGGTCCTGTACGAGGTTCCAGCAGCGAGGGAGCAGCTGGGATCCCGTTAAGCTGCTTGCTGGTGTTCTAGCTGAGAACCCTGGCTTCATGCTCTCAGTTAGAGGTGAGGCTGGCTCAGGTAAGACTATACTAGCCCTCCAGCTGCTATCCGCTCTCTCAAGTAAGCTGAAGCCCATCTACATATCGAGCAGGGTTACTCCTCAGAAGCTCTACTCTAGTTACCCTTGGGTTAAGAGCTCTCTTCCAGCAGATGCGGTGGTAGATGCAACTAAGCCCTCAGAGGAGGGAGGGCTAGGGATGCTCAGGTACATTGACAAGCCATCCTTCATCAGAGCTTTAGTAGGACTACTTGAGCGAAGAGGCGAGGCTATAGCTGCAGTTGACAGCGTTGAGGGAGTTAAGAGCTCTATCGGAGCTGACTTCATGGACCTCAGCCTAGAGGAGGACTTGATAGCGCTAGCTGAAGGCCACGGCTGCAGGCTGATACTCTTGTATGAGGGGAGCAAGGCAGCAGACTACCTGGCTGACGGTGTGGTTGAGCTATCCTACAGCGACTATGAGGGGGCTAGGCTGAGGAGGATAAACATCAGGAAGCTCAGAGGGTACTCTGTTGAGAAGCCTGAGAGGGTTTTCACGCTGGATGGAGGTAGGCTGAGAGCTCTACCCCATAGCCCGGTCTACAGGTACCCTACTGGAGTGAAGTGGAAGCCTAAGCCTGAAAGAGAGGGGTACTTCACAGCTGGGATCC
Source organism: Thermoproteota archaeon (assembly GCA_003661385.1). GTDB lineage: Archaea > Korarchaeota > Korarchaeia > B14-G2 > B14-G2 > B14-G2. The sequence continues at coordinate 7,650 of QMWA01000017.1, forward strand.
CATTGCTAGACGAGCTAGTTGGTGGCCTGCCAGCTGGAGGAACCCTATTACTGAGCTTAGAGGACAATGTGCCAAGTGAAGCTGTGTGCTCTATCCTGTACCCTATGCTAGCTGACTTCGTGTCCAAGGGTAGGCCTATATTCCTGCTTCCCTCTCACTCTGTAGTCCTGCTTCCAGCCTTCCTCAGCATCCTCAAGTACTTCGAGAACCTCATGGACCTCTTCCTGCATGCTATAGAGAAGGAGATGGCTGGTAAGATGGACAAGTTCCACGTCGTCTACAGGGCTGGAGAAGCCTACTCACTCTACAGGGAGTGGCTTAAGAGGTGTAGAGCCGCCTCAGGAGGGAAGCCTGTCCTCTCAGTGGTCGGCTTAGACACCCTGGAGCACAGGTTTGAGCTTAGGGATGCGATTGCAGCCTTAAGCAGGATGGTCTCTGATGTGAGGAGGTTTGGGTGGCTTCTAGTCTTGATCTCGACAAGCTCCTCTCCTGAGCTCAGTGGGGTTGCAGCTACCGTAGCTGGCAGGCACATCAGGCTTGAGTACAGGCTTGGAGCGGTTGTAGTCAGAGGAGTCAAGCCCTCAACATTTACCGTAGCAGTTGAGCCCCTCAGGGAAGGCGAAGCTGTCCCTGAGCTTGTTAAGCTGGTTTAGGTGGTGGCTTGAACCCTGAGGAGGCGCTTGAGCACTATAGCAGAGAGCTTGTGAGGAGAGAGGTTGTAGGCTTCTGTAGAGGGAGGTGGGTTGCACTCGAGTGCTACAGCAGGGAGGGGAGGCTCTTCCTGAGGTATGGTAGGGAGCAGAGGCCTCTCAGCCTGTCCAGCGAGGAGGAGCTTGAGCAGCTGCTCAAGAGGTACAGGGGGCTTAAGCCCAGGTCAGTGTACGCCTCAGCTAACGTCTACAGGAGGCTTGAGAGCCAGGAGGACACTGAGAGCAGGGAGAACATCATGCTATGTACCCCTACATGGGACATAGACTGCAGGCTAAGCGACTGGAGAGCTGCACTTGAGGCAGCTAGAGCTGTAGTAGACTACCTTGAGAAGGCGGGGGTAGCTGAGTCTGTGTACTTGAAGTGGAGCGGTGAAGGAGTGCACGTCCATGTCCATGAGAGGGCTTTCTCACAGAGCTTGCTGAGGAAGGCTTCCCCCCTAGACCTAGCTTACTCCGTTGTCGAGTATGTTGCAAGGCAGGTTCAGAGCAAGGTCAGTGAGCTAGCTGATAGGGGGGTTAAGCTAGAGAACGTGATGGACTTGAAGAGGGTGTTCACAGCACCCCTCTCACTACACAGGAAGCTAGACCTCTGCTGCGTGTGCTTTAAGCCAGGTGACCTAGACAGCTTTGAGCTGGAGTGGGCTGACCCAAAGGCTCCAAGGCACAGCATGGACTGGAGGAAGTACAGTGAGGGGGAGCTAGACCACCTAGCTGAGAAGGCCTTAGCTGCAGTAGGAGGCTACCCAGGCTGGCCTGGCTCAGCCAGGAAGGCTGCTAGGCCTGCTGTAGGCAGAGCTAGGAGGCCCTCTGGGGAAGGGAGGCTTGGTAGGTTACAGGTGATGGCGTTGCTTCAGGCTGCTAGATACTACCTGCTTACAGGAGACATCGAGAAGGCGAAGTCTTTTGGGCTGAACAGGGCTATATTCTACGCCTGGGCGAAGCACTATGGGCCTAGAGGGAGGCCTAAAGCGAGGAGAGGCAGGGGGAGAGCCCCTGCTATGGCAGCTGAGAGAGCTGAGGAGGAGAGGGAGGGGGAGAGGGTGGTCTACATAGGAGACGAGGGGGCTTTCATCTCTGATAGAGGGTGGTTTAAGATAGGTGACATGGAGCAGACTCCAGAGGACTATGATAGGCAGGTAAAGTCTAGGATAGAGGCTGTGATGAGCTATGATGAGGCGTGGGAGGCTGCAGTAAGCTACCTGAGGAAGTTCCCGAGGGAGGTCCTGCTTAGCCAGCAGAGGTTCTTCAGCCAGGCCTACAAGCCTGTGAGAGACAAGTTCATGGAGGTAGCTGGCAAGAGGAAGAGGACGCTAGAGGACTGGTGGTAGAGGCTCTGGGAGCAGCCTAGCTGCAGGACCTGGAGGCAGGCTGCTGAGCTGGAGCTGGTTTGCTAGCAGAGAGCTGCTGACTTCCTCAGGCCTCTGTGTAGGCTATAGGATCTCAGCTATCGAGTAGCTTTGTGACCCTAGCCCTATTTGCTCAGCGTACTCGAGTAGGGTTCTCCAGCTTGGCTTTCCTTGCTCTGAGAACCTTGCTGTAGGCGGGTAGATGTGGAGGGCTGAGAACTTGTCTGCTCCAGGGCCAGCTACCTTAAGGGACTCTGCTAGCGGGGAGTATGCTCTAGCTGAGTTCACCAGGTCTACTGATGCCTTGTCTACTGCGACAGGGTCTCTTGAGGCCACTACGCCGATGTCGTGTGTGGCAGGTATGTCTGAGAAGGGAGCGCAGTCGCAGTGCAAGGTCACATCGACTATGTAGTTGACGAAGCCATGCTTCCCCCTGAACTCGTCTAGGACGGCTTTGGCTGCCTCAGCTACGGCCATCGACATCTCCTTGTTGCTCCTGTGCATCTCACTCCATGTGCTGAAGGCCTTGCATAGCTCCCAGCAGCCACACCCCCATAGGCACCTCTCCTCACTGACCTCAGCTTTACCTCCCTTGAGCTCTATAGCGCCAGCTGGGCAGAAGCTGATGCACTTCCCGCAGCCATCACAGAGCTCAGCTTTGACCCAGGGCTTCCTAGCCAAGTGCACTCTAGCCTTCCCTGTCTTCGAGAGGCAGCCTACTCCGACGTTCTTCAGTGCGCCACCTATCCCTGTCCTAGCATGCCCCTTGAAGTGTGCTACACTGAGGATGAAGTCTGCCTCGAGTACTCCAGCTGCAGCCTCGACTTCACCTAGCACCCTTCCAGCCTTCAGCTTGACGTGATGCAGGCCTCTTAGGCCATCTAGGATGACTACTGGAGCCCCGATAACCTGTGGGGTGAAGCCGTTGCTCCAGGCTACCTCCAGGTAGCCGGGGGCTGTCCCCCTATTCGACCTGAGGGAGATGCTTGTGGTGTCGCCTACTACAGGGGTTGCAGCCATGTCCTTGATGGCTTCAACTAGGCTCCTTACCAGCTTAGGCCTGAGGCTCCTGAACCCCCACTTCTCTCCCATGTGGACCTTTATCAGCGCTATGTCCCCTCTGGACAGCCTGTCGAGGGCACCTGAGTCCTCTAGGACACGCTTAGCCTTCAAAGGCAGGGATTCCTCAGCTGACTGAGCTCTAGCACTACCACATGACACATAGCTCAAGGCCTCACCTAGCACCTGGTGTAGAGGCTGTAGATAACCGTTGACGTGGAGGCTGCTAGCTCTTGAGCTTGATCCACTTGCCTACTTGAGCCTGCCTTGGGACAGCTAGCCTGACGTACCTCCTGACCTGCTCGCTCCAGAGCACTCTACGCTCCTCTACCTTCAGCTCTAGTGTGTAGTCTGCTATGTGCCTGAGGCTCTCTTGGAAGCTCTTCGAGTGTACTCCCTGCTCTAGCGTGGCTGCTATGGAGTTCCCTCTGAGAGCTGCCTTGACTCTGAGCGTGTCAAGGAACCTCCATACGCTGTCAGCTGGGAAGTGGAATGCTAGCGTCGTTATGGAGTCTACAGCCATCCTCCATGGGCTAGTAGCCTCAGCTTCAGCTATGATGGCATCCAGGGTTGTGACCGGCTTGTACCTCATGTCTCCAACCAGCACTCCACCCCTCCAAGTGAAGAAGTCTAGTATGTGCAGCAAGCCCTCCTTAAGCTTCTCAGATAAGTCTACCTTGACATGCCCCTGTAGCTCCAGCTCGAACCTGTGAGGAGGCTCATCTACGACAGCTGCCAGACAGGGCTCCTCTCTAGCTAGGCCTTCAGCCAGGTACCTCTTGACCAAGGTGGACTTCCCGCTGCCAGGCGGCCCCAGTATCAGCAGAAGCCCTCCTCCAACTGGGTTAGCGAGCATGTCTAGAGGGCTAGACAAAGGTGAACCTACCATGCTTTAGCATACCCCTGAGCTTAATAACCTTATACCCCTATAACTCCCCCCCTTATCAGGAAGCCTCTGTCAGTCACCTCGTAGGGGAACCAGCTTGTTGAGTGAGCTACTCTAGAGGATAGCACCCTTATGTACCTCTTTATCCTGCCCTTCTCCTCTATGAGCTTCAGCTTGATCACGTTCTCAGCTAGGTAGGAGAGAGTCCTCTCGAATGCAAGCGTATGGACCTCCTGCTCTAGGGTCACGAGGCTCAGCATGCCTCCTTCAAGAATCCTAGCCCTAAGGGAGTTGAAGAACTCCCTTGCAGCTTGAAGCCCGCTGTCTAGAGCCAGGGTGCTTAAGCTGTCTAAGGCTAGCCTCCCTCTCTTCATCTCCTTCCTCAGCTTCTCTATCTCGACCATCAGAGCAGTAAGATTCCCCACTACAGGGTACTCCTGCTTCTGAGATGGCATCCCGAGCCTCCAGCTATAGCAGTCGAGTATCCTTAGCTTCCTGACCAGCCTCGCTTCAACCAGCCACCTCTCCTCTAGGCTTCTTATGAGGTGAGCTGGCGGCATATCCGTCACGACAGCTAGGCAGGGCTCTCCTCGCTTCAGCCCTTCAGCTAGAAACTGGCCTGTGAAGGTGGACTTGCCTGAGCCTGGTGGTCCAGCCAGCAGTATCGTCCCACTTGGAATCGGCTCGTGTATGAGCTTCTCGAAACCTGGGATGACGGAGGAGGGCTTGAAGAGAGGCCTCGTGGGCGCCTGCATGGTACCAGCTCCGGCCTAGAAGTGCTGCAGCAGAATGTTTAATAAAGATTTCTAGGTGGCCTACTGGGTGAGAGCCTGGCTAGGGCTCTCAGCAGGAGCGCTGTCGCGTTAGCGGTGGCAGCGTGGGGTAAAGTCGACAGCGTGGATACCCTCAGGCTCCTGGCCTACTTCATAGCCCACATCATATCGGACTCCAGGCTCCGAGTGGAGTGGAGGGGGGTGCCGGTAGGCCCTGACATAGACCAGGCTTTAGCCTCTCTAGCTGATGAAAGGGGCGCGCAGGTCGACGAGAAGCTTAAAGCAAGGGTTCTCAGCATGATATCCACCTTGAAGAGGGTTGGGGCAAGGGATAGGAGGAAGCTGGCTCTGCTAGCTACAATGGACTATGCTGTCAGATACCTCCGCACTCCCATAGAGTACCTCCCTCTAGTAGCATACAAGCTTGATGAGGAGTATAGTAACGAAGAGGTTGACTGGGCTATAAGGGCGCTATCAGCCATCCATAGGCTCCTGCCAGTCTAGCTTGATGAAAAATATTTAAGGTGAGGGGGGCTGGGCACTAGGATAACATGCTTAGGAGAGTGAGGAGTGGAATTCCAGGCTTCGACGACATCGTTGGAGGAGGGCTGATTAAGGGCAGAACCTACATGATACTTGGTGGCCCTGGCGCTGGGAAGACTATCTTCGCACTCCAGTTCCTCCATACTGGTGCAGCAGAGTATGGTGAGCGAGGCGTCTACGTGACGCTAGAGGAGAGCGTGGACTCCATAATGCACACCGCAAGGCAGTTCGGCTGGGACCTAGCTAAGCTAAAGCAGGAGGAGAAGATAGAGATAGTGGATGCATCGCCATTCTACTCCCCACTCGCCACATCGATGTTCGCAGTGAAGTCGCCTGGGGTCCTAGGTGAGAGAGAGTTCGACATGATGACGCTGATAACGCTCGTGAAGCAGGCTTGCAGCAGAGTCAACGCAGAGAGGATCGTCATAGACTCCCTGACCCCCCTGATACTCCAGTACAGGGAGCTCTTCGAGGCTAGGATGCAGATACTCCAGCTGACCAAGACGCTGTCTGAGCTCGAGGGCGCTACCTCGCTGATAGTAGCTGAGCTCACCTCCCCGACAGCTGAGGCCACGCTCTTCGGCATAGAGCCCTATGTGGTTGACGGAGTCATACTACTCTACAACATAAGGAGCAGAGCAGAGAGGATCAGAGCTATAGAGGTCTTGAAGATGAGGGGGTCACCACACAGCAACATGCTACACCCGTTCCAGATAACCAAGGATGGCATAGTGGTTTACCCCAAGGAGAAGGTGTTTGAGGGAGGAGTCCAGTGAAGACAACTGATGTAGGGAGCCTCCCTCCACTTGAGCCTAGAGAGAAGCTGGATAGAGCTGCATCAGCATACGTAAGCGTCGTAGGCTACCTCACTGAGAGCAGCTTAGCCAAGCTCTTCGAGAAGGTGGTCTTAAAGAGCTTGGAGGACAAGGTCAAGGCTGGAGTGGAGGCCCCAAACTACCCTCAGCTAAGAGACATGAACGAGATGTTCATGAGGCAGGTTTCAGGCGTCAGGAGAGCTAGGGGAGGCTACGAGGTTGAGGGGAGGCTCAGAGCCCTCTCACCTAAGGTGCCTGAGCTTGAGGTTTTGAGGCGTAACCTCAGTGTGCTAAGGGAGCTCGGCGTCTCAGAGCTTAGAGCGTGTGTGACAGGCCCCTACACCCTGTCAACGCTCTTCAAGACGAGGACACCAGACCTCATAGCTCAGCTAGGTGAGGTTGTCACCAAGTTCACTGAGGCCTCGGTGTTCAACCTCAGGGGAGCTAGAGTCACCTTAGTCTTCGTAGACGAGCCTGTCCTAGGGTTCCTAGATGACCCTCTGCTAGACCCTGAGTCTGTGGGGCGTGAAGCTCTGCTCAAGGCCTGGGAGCAGGTCTGCCATAAGGCCTCTTCTCTGGGGGCTGAAGCCGGCTTCCACCTGCATACTACAGCTAACCCGCTGTTCTGGGAGGTGGAGCACCTCAAGATAATCCAGTCACATGTTGGGGACCCGATCTACGAGAGGAAGGAGCCTAAGCTCGAGGAGCATGACAAGCTGATTGCAGCTAGCGTATGCAGGACAGACCTAGACGCCTTGATAGCTGAGAAGGTCGGTGAAGGCAGGCTAGGTGAAGTTTGGGCTAGCATAAGGTCTGGAGGAAGCAGTGGAGTAGAGTACCTCGAGGGCCTTGAGCTGATGGCTAGGAGAGCTAGGAGAGCTCTAGAGCTCTATGGCAGCAGGGTAGCCTGCTCCTGCCCTGAGTGCGGGCTGGGAAGCTTCCCAAGCTACAGCCTAGCACTAGAGTGCTTGAGGAGGGCTTCTGAGGCAGCTAAGATTGCAAGGTAGTGTGTATTAGCTCGTGGGCTGAGGCCGTGGGAGGCTGAGGATGCAGCTGAGCTTCTAGAGGCTAGAGTGTACACCTTATCCTGCCTCCGTCAACTGGTATGACTGCGCCCGTTATGAAGCTTGCTCTCTCGCTTGCTAGGAAGGCGACAGCCCAGGCTATCTCCTCTGGCTCAGCTAGCCTCTTGACATCTGACCCCTCAGCCATCTCCTCGAGGACCTCAGCTAGCTGCCTGCCGCTCTGGGAGGCTAGGTGCTCAGCGTACTCTCTTAGCCTCTGAGTCAGCGTCAGGCCTGGCATCACAGCGTTCACGAGGACATTGTGCCTCGCCAGCTCAGCTGAAAGCTGCTTCACAAGGCCTGCTAGGCTCAGCCTGACCACATTGGATAGGGCTATCTGGGGCTCAGGCTGCTTTATAGCCACAGATGTCACGAACACTATCCTCCCCCACCCTCTCTCAGCCATCCTGGGAGCTAGCATCCTGCAGAGCCTCACTGCGCTCATCAGGAGGAGCTCAAAGGCTTGAAGCCAGTCTCCGTCGCTTAGGGTGAAGAAGCCGCCTGGCTTAGGGCCTCCAGTGTTGAAAACCAGGATGTCGACGCCACCCTGCTCTAGAGCCCACCTGGCTAAGGCCTCCACATCCTCCTTAACCGTGAGGTCAGCTCTCCTCCAAAGCACCTTGGAGCCTGTTTTCCTCTCTATCTCAGCTGCAGCACTCCTCAAGTTCTCCTCTCTCCTAGAGGATATCATCACCTTAGCCCCCTCTCTAGCGAGCTCCGTCGCTACAGCCAGCCCAATCCCCTTACTCGATGCAGTGACCAGAGCAGCTCTCCCCCTAAGCCCAAGGTCCACAGCAGACACCCCAGGATGCTGGAGAGCAGGGTATTAAAGTGGAGCTGGCCTGGAGGTCTGGTAGCATGAAGCTTCAAGCTGTGCTGTTAGCGGCAGCAGCTCTCCAGCTAGCTGCCATAGCCCCTCAGCTGAGGATATCAGAGCTGCCTAAGCTACCTAGCATCCTGGTCGTGTACAGCACCCTCAACCCTGATCCATCTGGCAATGAGGCTGACAGGCAGGCTGCCTTTATGATAGCAAACGCCCTCAGGGAGATGGGGGCCAGAGCTGAGGTCAAGGGGTGCAGTGAAGTAGGCTTAGAGGAGCTCTCAGCTCACAGCATTATTGTCGTGGGTGGGCCAGCCTCCAATAGGGTTGCAGCTGACGTAAACAGCTCTCTGCCTCTCCCATTCCACCTAGGCTACTACGTGGACTGGTGGTGGGCTCTGAGGGGGAGCAGCCCTGGCTTCGGCACCCTACAGCTCATGAGCTCACCCTACAGCAGTAGCAGAGTGCTGCTGCTTGTCGCTGGAGTCTGCAGGGAGGGCACTAGAGCTGCAGCAGAGCTCCTCGTAGAGCACATACGTGAGCTGGGCTGCAGGCTTTGTGTTGTAGAAGGCTCGCAGGCCATAGCTCTCTTCACGACGCCAGTCATCTGCATAGACTTCCCAGTCTTCTACGAGGTTGCTGGCAGAAGGCTCAGGATAGTGGGGGCAATGGCCCTGAACCAGACACCTCCACTAGCCATAGTCGTAGTCAACACGTGGCTGAGTGGAGCTGGCATGGGGGGAGCTGGCTCAGCATACCCTGTCTACAGCACACCCTGGTGCGTTGAGGAAGTGAGGCTGAACTCAGCGTCCAGGGAGCAAGCTGAGATCGAGGTTGGCGGAGTTAAGGCTAGGGTGAAGCCAGGTGAGGA
>QMWA01000018.1 GCA_003661385.1 Thermoproteota archaeon
CCCGCCATGGGCAGGGAATATCATGTTCTACCAGGATCCAGCTGCAGTAATAGATAGGAACTGGGCATTTGCATTCTATGAGCCAAGAGCACTATGGCTAGTTGGATCTGAGTATGAGATAGAGTGGGCAGGAGGATACAGGCTACAGATAACTAACATCAGGATAAATGAGGACTTTGCTGACGACTTGGAGAGCACGAACCACATAGTGAGTTTCGCCCTAATAAGCCCAGAGGGTGAGATAGTAGACTGCTGGCAGCAGAACATAAGCCAGATTCACGTTGAAGTAGTACCACTGGATCTGGGGCCCGCAGCACTCTTCATTCATGTGTCAAAAGTGTGTCCAGATGCAAACTGTGCGTATGTATGGGTGCAGAGCTATCCAATCCACAAGCATGTAAGTAACCCAGCTCTCAACATCCTAAGCATAGCAGAGGACAGCTATGGTATTTCAGCCGGTTGGAGCGATGACAACCCAGGAAACGAGTGGATAGATGTTAATGGCAATGGAGTACGTGAGCCATTCCCAGGCCCAGATATGGTAGAGGGCTGGGGAGGTAACCTCTATAGGACAGAGGAAGGCACAGACTACATTGAGACATATGACACAGAAGTAGGAGATTTCTGGTACTACACTTTGACAGCAGACTTCCTCCTACTAGGCAGTGATGCATATGGGATAGACACCTACTGGGCTCCATGTGGGCTCTACTCACCAGAAGCCTGGCGCAGATGGTGGAGATGGGAGGGCATACCGATAGAGCTACCTCCAATGTACTGGGTGAGAGCGCACCATTGGGTCTGGGCTGAGGGCAAGAAGCTCATAAAGGAGGAGTATGTCAGCATATACACTGGAGCTATCCTGATAGATTATGTGAAGACGACAGAGTGGATGGCATGGCAGCTAAACGAGACTAAGGTATATGATGGCAGGAGGTACTTCTTCGGCAACCTACCATACATAGCAGAGGCAGCAGAGAAAGAGGGGTTGGTCACAGAACCCATGGCATTGGAGAAGCTTAAGTGGCAGGCAACAATCTATGAGGTAGTAGAGACCACAATAGACACAAAGGAGCCGCTGTATAAGCTAGAAGAGTGGGTGCCACTACGCTATGTGTTCTACCCATGGGAGTGGAACAGCTGGACACTAGCTGGGCAAGTAGACGGACAGAACTATTACACTGCAATATACAACAACTCGGAGTATGTGAAGCCTGAGGGCAGTGACAGAGCTCAGTGCATATCAATAGATCCACAGACAGGGCTGCCATTTGCCTCATGGATGACAGTACCAGAGACCTTCATAGGGCCAGTTTACTCACACAGGGTGCTGCTAGTAGACCTGAAGTTACTGAAGGAGATAATAGGAACTGATGTCACTGGGACATTTGCAGGGATATTCGACCAGTTTGTCGGTGGCCCAGGGGTAGAATACACTGGCACACTACTGATATCGTTCGAGAACTACACTGACATCACTCCACCAAGTGAGAAGGACATAATCTTCGAGGGAGAGGACGTATTCAGCTTCTTCCATGCACCATTTGTCTACATAGCTGGGACAGAGGCAGCTGAGAAGGCTAAGACAAGCTGTGCACTGATACTGGTCGGTGGGCCTATAGTTAACAGCTACGTTAAGGAGCTGAACGACACTGGCAAGCTGTGGATAACCTTCATAGGAACCGATAAGGTGCAGGACTGGACTGGCAAGGTATGGACACTAGAGGATGTTGCAGCAACACTAGGCTGGCCAGTAGAGTATGTACCTAAGGTGACATCAGGTATAGGGACAGTACAGTATGCTAAGGAGAACCCATGGAACCCAGACCCAACTGTACCAGTGCTAGTAGTGGCAGGCTGTGACAGATTCGGAACGTATGCTGCAGCTGTAGCGCTAGCTGACCCAACCAAGATACTCAGAGAGACAGCATCAGCATGGTGGGAGGCTGGCAGAAACACCCAGCCACCAGCAGTAATAGTACTGGGCATAGTGCCAGGAATACCAATACCTGTTCCGGTTGCTCCACCACCGGGAGTAGTCTTCGTAGGCATCGGACCAGCGCCTAAGGAAACACCACTGGGCGGCTAGCCCCACCCCCTTTTATATTACGTTTTCGATTCCAGCTGAAGTTCTCTTCTTAATCTGCGGCGTTACCTATTTTAAGGGCTGAGCTTACAACTGCTGGGAGGTACCTTGAGAAAGCTGCCTATAGTGCTGTTAGTGATTTTGGCTCTCTCTACACTACCATATGAGTTAGGGGAAGCACAGTCAGACATCTTGAGAGCTATAGAGAAGGCTTATGAGTACTTCGCCACTATGCCAGGCCTCTATGAAATTATGAACCCAATGACCCAAGAGAGAGAAGTTGGGTTTTATGAGAACATCCTGATTGGTATGTCTCTTAGTTTTTGTCTTGAGAACGCTGAGTTCATGCCAGGTGTCTCTGAGCGTGAGAAGAGGGGGAAGGAGCTTCTCGAGAAGATAGTTGAGCTTGCACTTAGAAGTAATCGTGTAGAGAGGGGGTGGCGTAGCCCATTCTCAGGTGGAGTAGAGGACACGTATGTTACCTCCCATGTAGTTCTCCTACTAGTCAGAGCTAGCAAGATAGTTGGTGTGGAGAAGGAAGCTAAAGATGCTGCAGCAGGTTTAAGTAGCTTACAGGATAAAAGCGGAGGATGGGGGGCATTTCCAAGACATCCAAATAAAGATTACAGGAAGCCTGACCCTGGATTGACTGCAGTAGTCTTGCACACTTTGCTTGAGGCTAGAATAAGGGGCATCCCGGTGAGCGGAGATGTTATAAGCAAGGCCATAGCTTTTCTCAAGGAAAGCACCAAGAAGACTGCAAATGGAGTATACTGGAGTTCTGATGAAAGAATGACCGGGTTGACAACAGGAGTCAGCACAGGATATGCTCTTGCCTCCCTTTGCTCAGCTAAGATGCTAGGATATGATGTAGACGAAAAGCTGCTTAGAGACGCAAAAAGGTGGGTAGTGAACAGCTACTCCCAGTTTAGCGACGAATGGGATAAAATTCACTTGGCATGGGCGCTTAGCAGGTTAGCATTCATCGGAATGATAGAAAGCAAAGAGCTTAAGATGCTTACACTCGATGACATAATCCTCTATGTGTCTACACAGGAAAATGGCTTACTCAAGGGAGGAGTCTTCAGAACAGCACTTGTTCTCCCAATGCTGTTTGACTACTATGAGGCCATAACAGTATATGCCACAGTCACCTTCACAGGAAAGGGTGTAGATGAGCTAGCCAAGCCTCCTATAATAGTCGAAGGAGGAGAGCTTACAGTATTCGTGACAGTCGAGAATGGAGCAGAGTACCGCCAGGCTCTTGAGGTTGAAGTCGAATACCCTAACGAATTCGTACTAGCAGCACGGAACAAGCCTCCAAGTGAGCTTGAGCCGGGAGAGAAGGCAGTCTCTAGCTTTAAACTCAAGCATAAGGAGGGGATACAGCAGAGACATAGAGTCCAGATAGTAGTGTGGGTTAAGAGGAGGCATTTTGGAGTAGTTAAGGTAGCTTACACGACCACACTGGATTTCGAGGTAGTTAAGAACTCCAAGATAGCTCTCAGCAAGCAGGTATCGCCTAGCACAGTTGACCTTGGAGACAGAGCTAAAGTGAGAATCTTCCTCAAAAACACAGGAGACGTCTCGGCTAAGAACATCATGATAAGAGAGGAGCTCTATTCTGGAGCTGTGGTAGCAGATTTCAAGGATACTCCTCCATCGCTTTTTGTAGGGGGCTTTAGCATAGCCGAGCTTAAGGCTGGAGAAGAGAAAGTGTTCACATACGAGATTGAGCTAAGAGAAGCTCCACCTGGCAAAGTAGAGCTAGCTAAGACCACCTTAATGTACACTAATGCCCTTGGAGAGCCCATGAACATCACAGCAGCCACATCTCTATCAGTGAAGAGGCCTCTCCTTAAGGTAGAAGCCTGGGTTGAGGATGCCGAGACCGGAGCCAACTTAAGTAGTGTAAAGTGGGGGCAGGATGCTAAGCTGAAGATCAAAGTCTGCAACATAGGGAACTCCTTAGCCAAAGATGTGTCTATAGACGTCAGCTGGACGCCTCAGCTAGAAGCTGAGAGCCATAAGCCTTCAACAAGGCTTGAAGCCAGCCAGCTAGAGCCAGGAGACTGTGAGATCTTTGAGATAAATGTAAGCGGCAAGAAATTCCTTATGCCACCAACCCAGGAAGCTGTTATCGTATCTGAAACACACTATTTGGATGCAAAAAACAACAGCTTGCCAACATACTATACCACAGCCCAGGTTGTTATCAGGGTGGAGATGCCTAAGTGGATAATATATGCTGGAATATCGCTAGGAGCTATAGTAGCCCTGCTTGCAGCCGCAGTATGGGCTAGAAGAGAGGCCTCAAGGAGAATTAGACGTGAAAGGAGGAGAATAAGGAGGCCAAGGAGGGCATCTAGGCTTGGCTAAGCTCAAGAGGAGGAGATATGGCAGGCAGCTTCTTAAGGCCAGTATGGTAATCTTAGTGGCTGCTGTGGCAGCAACCTTGATCATAACTCACAGGAGAAGAAGCTCAGGCATAGAAGGAGAGAAACTGATTGCAATTTGCTACTACTCCAAAGATGCCAGCAGTGGAGGGGCAGAAATGCAGATTATAGCAGCAGATATAGTACAGTACTTGGCTAGAGTCACGAGGCCGCCGATATCTGAAGCTGAAATAGGGGGAGGACTGCTAGATAAAGAGAAGCCACCAGAAGCTTACTCCTACATAGTGATCAAGGGGCCTGCTTCAGGAGGTAGAGGGTGTAAGATACTCGTTATACCTGAGAACAGAACTATAGTACTTGAAGCTGATAGCTACATGAAGCTTAGATCTACTACAGATAGGTTAGTGCTGGCATTATGCAGGCCGTATATCCTTAAAGTGTCAAGATACGAGAAGTCTCCAAGTGGCTGGGTTCTCCTTATGATCCTCCCAGGTACAAGCGACATCTATGCGGGAATGTGGCTAAGTGGTAGCACAATAGAGGAGGTAGAGAGGAGTGTTACAGTGATCAGGGCAGATGGGATACCGATAGAGGACTATGAAGTGGCCAGGATACTGTTAGGTGACAGGTATATAGGGTAGATTAGCGGGGAGGAAGATGTTGGTAAGGCGGGCCCAGCGGGACTCGAACCCGCGACCTCCGGCTTAGAAGGCCGGCGCTCTGACTCTAGCTGTTAAAGCTCCTAGCTGAGCTATGGGCCCGATAAAGTGGTCTTTAGGAGGCTTATTAACTTTACGGCAGAGATGCCTAGAAAAAAGACGATACTCCTTTGAACTCTAGAGTTTTAGTAGGCTTACGCAAAAAACTGGTACGACACTATGTTGGCTAATGTTTATTATCCAGTCTAGAGGCTGTAGTTGGGGGTTCTTCCTTGTGGAGAAGAGGGGCTGCAGGGCTGCTGGTGATCCTTATACTTCAACTTATAGTCAATGTGGGCTGGTGTGTAGGACAGGAGACTTACACCTATAGGATAAAGCTGTACGATAGGAATCAGGTGCAAAATACTGGGTTAACGAGATTCTATATAGGCCCATACTACATAGAGTACGAAGCAGTGTATCTGGGTGGGGTTAAGAAGGCAGATAGGTTATTAGTGTACAATAGAACCTCTGGAAGGAAGCTGAAGGAAGTTGATAATGCTGGAGGATATAACCCGTTCCCATGGTACATCCCCAGTAAGGCCAACCGTGAGTTTGTAGTGAACTTAACTAGTGGAGGCTATGACTCAGAGAAGAAGTCTGATTATGTAAACTTACTCATATATGATTCCATATACAAGGTGGAGTATAAGGTTGAAACCGAAATCACTCCCTCAAGAGTGTCTCTTAGAGAAAGTGGCGAGGAAGCTGAGATAAAGATAATAGTCAGGAATGCTGGAACAACTCCTTTAGATCGCGTTGAGTATAAGCTAATCCTTCCAGCTAGTGGGGAGGTAGCGCTCCTTTCAGGAGCCCCTCTGGGAGCTACTGCGCTTGATGTAGGAGAGTCAATAACATTAGAGTACAGAATCAAGGTGATTACTCAAACAACACCATATGCCACATACCTCATGTTCATAGTCAGCTATATGGACTTCTTCTCAGTTACAGGAACAGGAATGAGCGAGGAATCCTACATAATCAGCATTGAAGTTGGAGAAAAGAGGACTGTAGTCGAGAAGCCTAACGTGTTTGCCAAAGTAATACCAGACAGCATCAAGGTAAAGCCTGGTGAGAGAGTAAGTATATCCTTCCACATGGAAAACCGCGGTAGAGGGGTAGCTGTCGAGCCGGCTATAACAGTATGGGCTAAACCCTCAGATCTGAAGCTAGTCTTTGTCAACCCTCAGCTAGGAGAAGTCACAGGATACCTGTCTGAGCCCATTTACCTGATAAATGAAACTACAGGCGAGCATGCGGATTTGCTTCCAGGATGGAAGATAAGGCCTCTTAAGTTCATAGCACAGATTCCACCAACAGTCACAACAGCTAGGTACACGATCTATATCGGCATCGAGTACTCTGATCTTGAAGGAGACTACTATAACCAGACCTATACTGTTATAATTGATGTAGTTGAGCCAGGAAAGCCTCTGATAGATGTGTCTAAAGTGGTGTCAAGCCTGTGGACAGGAGTGGGTGGAGAGCTTAGCATCACTGTAACCGTGAAGAATAGAGGAGATGGAGTCGCTTTAAATGTCAAAGTGGTGGATGACTTCCCTTCACAGTACTTTACGCTAGTTAAGGGAGAAACTAAGATGTCTATTCCAAAGCTTAATCCAGGAGAGGAAGTGGAAATGACCTATAGGCTTAAGGCAACCACAGCAGGGAACGTGCTTATTGGAAGAGCTGTAGTTGAGTACATGGATGAGGCAGGAGGCAAGTACATAGAGGAGAGCAACGAGGCTGGAATGGTGTCTATAGTGGAGCCTGATGTAAGGGTGAACCTAATAGAGAAGCCTGACGAGGTGATTATCACGAAC
Source organism: Thermoproteota archaeon (assembly GCA_003661385.1). Lineage (GTDB taxonomy): Archaea > Korarchaeota > Korarchaeia > B14-G2 > B14-G2 > B14-G2. Next base: position 7,004 of record QMWA01000018.1, read on the forward strand.
AGAATATACAAGTACAGGTTTGAAGTCGTGAACATGGGCAATGGCCCTGCTAAGAAGGTAAGGCTGTTGATCAAACTCCCAAAGGGGCTAGATGTGTATCTTCAAGGGGGCCCTGTCGAGCTGACAGAAGGAAACATCTTGAAGTTTGAAGTCGAGGAGATGGCACCATACCAGAAGGAAACCATTACCGTGACGCTTAGACCATTTCTCACAGGGAATTTCAGCATCACCCAGCTTGAGGGCTCCTACATGGGGCCAGGAGAAGCTAAACAGTATGAGATTGTTGGAAATGTCAGCATAGAGTTCATGGCGGTGGTTCCAGAGTCTGTCAGGATGTTCCATGCAGGCATGCTGGTAGTCCTGGTAGTGCTGTCGCTGGCACTTGTCTTAGTAGCGTTAAGGGCCGGCGGACGAACCAGAAGGAGATACTTGAGAGGCAGACTCGGGTACTAGAGAGATCACATGGACAGGAGTAGAGATTGTAGACAGAACTTCAGCAGGGAGATCCAGAACGTGGTCTACCTTGGCTACTACTACAGTGTCACTTGAGGCAGCCACTGGAAACCCAGATACAACCTCATCCACATTGTTTATTGCCCTAGCCTCTCCCCTTAGACCTAAATTCCTCAGCTTAGATGCTATATAGCTTGCTAGAGCTCCACTCTTGCTGACTGGCTTATCAAAGAAGAAGTATACTGACTCTACTTTGGAGCTGCTTAGGGATAGTAGCATCAGCTCTATAGCCTTGTCAAAAGCAGCATCCATGTGAATCCTCCCATGGAGGCCCAGCGTATCTCTTAGCATCAGGTCATCACTTAGGTACAGTGGCTCTCTCCTTAATGCAGCTTCTATTGTGTGTAGAACATTAAACCCGTCTATGGCAAGCTCGAGGCCAGCTACCTCGCATAGAAGCAGCCTCTTACATATGGCGCTCATAGCAAAGCTTAAGGGGTGTATTGCTCTTCTGAGAGCTTTCTGGTATGATCTGCTTAGGCTCGTCATGCTAGTTACGAGCCTTAAGGCCTGGTCTACAGTCATCCCAGATTCCAGTAGGCTACGGTACACCGAGGCAGCTTTAGCAAGAGGATAAGGAGGAGGCTCAAGCACTATCATTACATAACCTTGGCTATAACATCTAGGATCTGCTGCCTCGACAAGGGGAAGGGTGTCACTAGCTGCGCTAACTTCTTGGATCCTCCTCCTTTGCCTTCAGCTACCCTAGAGAGTTCCTTAACGACTACATCAGCAGGCAGCCTCTCTTTGAGGGGGTCTGCGGCCATAACTACCGTGGGATACCCGCTATCAGTTGCAGCTTTAGAGCAAAGTACTATGACCACGTTCTCCCTGTGGGTTCTTAGATAGCTGTCTGCTGAGTCTATTAGTATGCGAGCCTCTGGTTCCTCTACCTCAACCACTAAGATCTTGACCCCACCTATGGTTGATGGATGAGCTGCTTCAATGGACGTGGTACATAGCTTGACCCTGAGCTTTCTGTTCTCGCTTCTCAGCAGCTTTACACTTGATACCAGGTCACGAACGGCGATAGGAATCTCCTCTATTCTCCTGTTTACTAGCTTAGCAGCCTCTGCTGCACTCGAGTAGACTTCAGCCACCTTCTTTACTGCAGGAAGGCCCGCGGAGTATACAAGACGTATGACGTTCTCTTGGATCTTTTCAGCCCTCAGCACCTTAATCAAGCCTATTTCTCCTGTGCGGCTTACGTGTGTGCCACCACATGCTTGGATGTTGAAGCCTTCCACCTCTACAATTCTGAGCTCTGCCCCCGGGACAACCCCTCCCTGGTATATTTCAAACCCGTATTTCTCTTCAGCTTCAGTTCTGCTCTCAAACCTCGCGTTTACTCTCCTATTCTCTGTGACTATCCTATTTGCTAGAAGCTCTATGTTCTCTAAGTCGCTTGTAGTGAGCGGCTTATAATGGCTTATATCCAGCCGACTTTCCTCGGCTCCAAGCTCAGATCCCGCCTGCCAGACATGGCTACCCAAGATCTCCTTTGCCGCACCTAAGAGTACGTGCGTTGCGGTATGCTGCCTCATTAAAGATATGCGTCTGTCCCAGTCCACTGTGCACTTTACCTTCATCTTACTGAAAAGCGGCTTGGACGACTCGACTTCATGTAGAACCCAGTTTCCTATGAGCTTAACGGATTTGACTGGGATCTTTAAGCCGTCTACGATGATGAAGCCCCTGTCTGATGGCTGTCCTCCTCCTTCTGGGTAGAATATTGTCTCTTTGAGTAGTATGCCAGCTGGGGTCGCTGCTATGACTTCTGTTTCAAGCTCAGAGAGGTAGGGTTTCTCATAATAGACTTTACGTGTCGGGGGGTACTTCTTTAGCTCCTGGATTATGCTAGCGTACTTTACCTCTTCAGGTACAGGAGGAGCCTTTGGCTTATAGTGCCTTGCTGCAACTAGCTCGTAGAAGTTATCTGGGATGGTGACCATCATACCATGTTCTTTTGCTATCTTGGATACTAGGGTTGGAGGTATCCCGTGGGAGTCGTAAAGCTCTACTAGGTGTTCTACTGTGATGCTGGGCTCAGATGATATCAGCCTCTTTACGATTGCTGAGCCCTTCTTTAAGAGATTTCTGAACTTCTCCTCTTCGATCTCTACTATCTCAAGGATCCTATCTTCCTCCCTTCTCAGCTCGGGGAAGGGCTTAGACCATAATCCTATCTGGAGCGCTATTAGCTCACTTAGGTGAGGAGGCTCTGGTAGAGCCCATAGCTTGCTTAGGGTTCTTCTGATGACCAGCCTGCCTAAGTATCCTTCCTTGGCATTTGAAGGTATGAGGCCGTCAGCTAGCATGAAGAGGATGCACTTAGTGTGATCTAATATGGTGTACAGCGATTCTAATGGGGTAAGCATGGCATCTAGTTCGGTAGGGGACATCCCTAGGCTTTCCGCGGCTTTCTCCCTGAGTTCTCTTAGGGGCTTACCTTCCTCTATCTTGCCCATTAAGCTGGATATCCTCGAGTACTCCTCTAGTATATGTGCTGGCGGTATTGTTGTTGAAGTCAGTCTTGCAAACTTTTCCACCAGCTCGCGATATATTGGAGGGAATGCTGATGGCGAGCCTTCAGCGAGCCAGGCGAACCGCTCTAGCCCATATCCCGTGTCTACTATCTTTATAGGTATCTTGTAGTACTTACCTTCATCTGTTACACCATACATCATAAAGACGAGTGTTGCTATTTCAAGACCATAAGCTATGCACTCCAGGTCTGGGCCAGCATTACCTCCACCTTCCCATATGCCTTCCTTGTAGATGACTTCTTCTTCTGGTATATGTAGCACTTCTGTTACGAACTCATGGTGTATATCGACTGTCTCCTCTTTCCAGTACACTTCTTTTTCTGGGTAGTTAAATGCGTGGTGGGCCATCATTTCAAATATCGTTAGGTGCCTACCGAATGTGAGGCCTACTTTATCTATGTCCTTTAGCCGGATGCAGACTTGAGAGATACACAGTGGGTTTGCTGGAGGTGGAACTATGCCAGCAGTCACATATGGCTGGAATGCTATTATTGAAGCGTCTGTCAGGAATAGGTCCTCTCTCCAACGAGCTACAACAGGTCTTCGTGGGACTCTGGTGTGTCCTCTTCTCTCTAAGTATCTTAGGAACTGCTCTCGAACCTCGTCTAGAGTGAGCTTTGGGATACCTTTGACACCGCCTATAAATTTGTATGGGTCGCAGGGAGCCTCTCCGCAAGTTTCTCTATCAGGATCAGCAGTCCAGAAGTAGTCTCCACAGATCTTGCACTTTTTCCTGTGATACCCGTGTTCCCTGAAGAAACTGAGCCTAAGCTCTTCCTCAACCTTGCTAGATAGAGGGTGCTCTTTCTTAGGCAAAATGACCCCAAATATAGGTGTTGGAGGCTGCTATCCGAATAGGGCGCTGAGACCAGCTAGGGCTTCCTCCTCCTTCTCCTCTTCCTTCTTTTTCTCCTCTTCCTCCTTGGGCTTCTCTTCTTCAGCTGGCGCGGGTGCTGGCGCAGCTGCCTGAGCAGCTGCAGGAGCTGCAATTGGAGCCTTAAGGACCTCCTCTATATTTATCTCTCTTAAGTCATTGACTAGCCTCTTAATCCAGGCTTCCTCCGGTGTAACTCCAGCTGCCTCTAGCACCTTCTTGAGGTTTTCTTCATTGATGTCCTTCTTCGCTTCATAAAGGAGCAAAGCGGCATACAGATACTCCATTGACATCTTATCACACCTAAGGTGGAGGGGAAGGGTTGGGATTAAAATCTTATGGCATCAGCTAAAGCCTTAGCCTTAGCTGCAAGCGCTGATAGGAGGAGAGGTAGGGTTTCTCTGGTATACCATCCAGTTGCTAGTGAAAGTTGGACTGCTCTAGACTTTGCGGTAGCTACTAGAAGAGGTATTATCGGGTATACTGGTAGTTCTAAGTGAGCCGCTAGCTTAGCAACTGACTCATAGGCCTTGTTTAGGCTGTCCACTATCTGCTGGGTGGGGGTGTAAAGAACCTCTGGTGGATAGAACGCGCCATCTTTGTCTATTGCGCCACTCATCTTAACTTTTACTCTTTTTGTCTTCATCTCCAGGTTCCTTAGTAGGTCTATTACTCCTCTAGAGAACCTTTCCCCCTTCTTGAGTATCACAGCGTCTTCTAGAATAGTTATCCTACCCTTCTCTACCTTGGCCTTTATGCCATATGATCTAAGTGTTGTCAGGACAGGGCCAGGAGGTAGGGCTGTTGGGCCCTTCTTTATCACAATATCTTCTGAGGCTGCTTCATTAGGCCTAGGGTACATTTCCTCCTCGAACTTATCTAGTATTTCAGCTGTCTTGTATGGCGGTGTGTTTGAGAATATCAGGAGGAGAGTCTGTGGAAAGTGCTCTATCAGCTTCTCTACGCCCTTTCTCTCGGATTTCCTCAGCGCTAGCCTGGCTAGGGTCTTCTTCGAGACCAATAGAGCATGATTTGCCCTAAGCTCACGTCTTACTCTCTTGAGGAGGCTGGCTGGCACACCTGCACATTCCGCTGCTGATATGTAGCTGTGAGATTTGGAGAGCTCTAGGATCTTTTGGATGGTCTTCACTTTCCTCTCAGGATATCTTCTTGGTTCGCTACTTTGAGGCATTTAAATGCACCCTATGCACCTACTTTGACTGAGGGGCCCATAGTTGTCTTGAGGTATATGTCTTTTATGATCTGGTTGAGGTTGTGATACTTTTTTGCCAGGTACTCTACTACTGCCTGGAAGTTCTTGTATAAGTCTTCAATGCTCATGTCTTTTGTCCCGATAGAAACCTGTAGTACAGGTTGATCTCTCATTCTAAGCCTTATTGACCGCCTCATCTTCTCTACTACAGTGGCTACATCGTCTTGTGGAAAGCGGACCGGAATAGGGGTCTTTCCTCTTGGGCCTAGGATTGGCCCTAGGATTCTACCAACTATGGGCATTACATCTGTTGAAACTATGAAGAAGTCGTGGTGTTGGGCCATCTTCTTTAGAGCCCTCTTGTCATCCTTCATTTTCTCCAGCTCCTCTTTGGAAAGCACGGTGTCTGCGTTAGCTTCTCGAGCTCTTACTAGAACCCCTCCAGTTCCTATGACGCATACTTTTGGCTTCTTGGATTTTCTTGGCACAGGAAGCTCTAATACATCGGATATCCTGGCAGATAAGTCTCTTTTAAGATCTAAGCCCTTAAAAACCACAACCATGTCAACTGACTCCAAAAAGTTCCTTTGAGGAGAGTTTAAGGCCTTTCTTATAGCGTCCTTAATGTCTTTTTCCTTGAGCTTTAAGGGAGACATGCTACTCAACCTCCTTTAATATCTCATCAAACTCTCCGCTTTTTACAGCCTTAACCACCTCTTTAGGATCTTTTCCGTCTACTAGCACACCCATGCTTACACAAGTTCCTAGAACCTCTAGTACTGTCCCCTTAAATGTCCTACTTAAGGACTGAGGTCTCTTAATTTTCGCTATTCTTAGTACCTGCTCCATTGTAATTGATCCTATGAACTTCTTTTTAGCTTCTCCAGACCCTTTGTCAGCACCTAGCTCCTTTAGGATGAGAGCAGAGGTTGGCGGAGTTCCTACCTTTATCTCGAAGTCCTTTGTCTCGAGGTCTACTATTACCTCTACTGGAACTTTCAGGCCCTTAAACTCCATGCTCTTCTTGTTTATCTCGGCGACGACACGGTCTAATCGGACACCAAGTGGGCCTAGTGCAGGAGCTATCGGGGGGCCTGGAGTAGCATTTCCTCCTTCGATTAGAAACTTGACAGACTTATATGGAGGCATGTTTAGCCCACCTCACTAGATTCAGCTTCTTCTTTAGCTTGCTCAAGAACTCTTATCTTATCTAGGCTTATTGTTATCGTCCAAGCTGGGCTTATCTCAACAAGCGAGAGCTCAGCAACAGACTTCTGCTTGTCTACAGACCTTACTATAGCCTTAGCCCCCCTTAGTGCGCCATCTAATATCTCAACAACATCGCCTGGCTTTACTTCTATCTCAGGTACTCTTGTTATTAAGGACACTATCTCATCTACTTCTACTACTCCTCTTTGGATCCGTTTTATCTTCATGACCTTAGACGCTAGCTTTCTTACCTCGAAGACATTAGGAGCTTCCACGAATATTCTTCCCTTTAGCTTGCTCGTGTAGAGTATGGAGTATATTTGGAGGTTCATTAGCTTAGCTGTTTGAGCCATCACTAAAGCTACCTTTCTCTCCTGGCCTATTGGAACCCTTACTGCAAATATCATGTCTACTACCCAGCTTGGATTAGTGTAGAGATGAACTTAATTGTAAACCCAAAAAATCCTACCAAGAGTAGGCCTAGGAAGCATATTTTGAAAGTCGTCCATATCTCCTCTCTAGTAGGCTTCCGTGCTACCTGCAGTGTCCTTGATATATCTGATAGGATCTCACGAATCTTCACTATAGCACCCCTCATAGCTCTTCTACACCTAGTTCAGCTAGATCAAGTATCCTTCTCACGGTTTTCTCTTTTTCTCTTCTGACTCTTGATGTTATATATGGTGTTGATACACCTGTGACAACGAGAAGAACTCTCAGTAAGTCCTGTAGATCTTCTTCTATTCTAGCACCCCATATTATGTCTGCATCAGGGTTTAGTTCTCCTGCAATTGACTCGACTACTTGGTTTACTTCTTCCAGAGTTATTGAAGGGCCTGCTGTGATGTTTATGAGGGCGCCTCTACCTCCTTTTATGTCCACTTCTAGAAGAGGAGTATTTAGCGCTGATGCCACAGCCTCCTCAGCCCTGTTTTCAGCGTCTGATTCCCCAAATGCAATCAATGCTGGGCCAGCATCCTCCATTATCGTCCTTAGGTCTGCGAAGTCTACGTTTACTAGGCCAGGTTTAGTTAGTGTGTCGGCTATGCCTCTAACCCCTCTGACTAGGATTTCATCTGCTACACGGAATGCTTCACTTAGTGTTAGCGTGGGAGATATCTGGAGGAGCCTCTCATTTGGAACTATTATTATCGTGTCACAAGTCTTCTCCAGCTTCTCCAAGCCTGTTAGAGCGTTTTCCATCCTCTTGCGGCCTTCCATGTTGAATGGCAGCGTTACTATGGCTATTACTAGGGCGCCAGCTGATCTAGCTGCCTTGGCCACTATAGGAGCCCCTCCCGTCCCAGTTCCTCCTCCTAAGCCGCAAGTCACAAATACAAGGTCTAAGCCCTCCACTATCTTCTCTATTTCCTCTAGGCTCTCTTTAGCAGCTTCCTCTCCTATTAGCGGATCGCCACCACATCCTAAGCCACCGCATAGTTCTCTTCCCAGTAGGAGCTTTCTCTTTGACCTTGTGATAAGGAGATGCTGTGCATCTGTATTCATTGCTATGGTGTCTATGTCCCTGCAGTCTTCCATTTCTAGGCGTGTTATGGTGTTACAGCCTGCTCCTCCTATTCCTATGGCAGCTATCCTAAGCCTGGAGAGTTCCAGGATCTTGAGGAGCTCCTCGTCATCTGGCGTCCTCGGTAGCTGCCTTGGTTGGGGACGAGACGACTCTCTTACTGGCCTCCTTAGACGCACCTTGTGCGGCACAGACACTGTGCTCACCTTCTTCTAGCTCTCAGCTCAGTCCAGCTTAAAAGTCTTCTACGTATGACTTGCGCCTCCAGCTAGCAGGAACTTTAACACAGCCATCGACGTGTACAGCCGGTTCTCAGCTTGCTCAAATGCCTTAGATCTGGGAGAGTAAGCTACATCAGCTGTTATCTCCTGGCCTAGGAACCAAGGCTGGCAGTGTAGGACTATAGCATCCTCTGAGGCATGAGCAAGCAGCTCAGAGTTAACTTGATACGGTGGGAAGGCTTCCCTTCTCTTCTCTATGTCTTTAACTCCCATAGAGAACCACGTATCTGTGTAGATAACATCTGCCATGTGAACTGCTTCAGCAGGAGACTCTACAACCTCCACTGTGCATCCCTGTTTCCTAGCCCTTACCCTTGCTGCAGCGATGACCTGAGAGTCGGGAGCATATTCTGGGGGACAGCCTACAGTGAAGTCCATACCTAAGGAGGCACATGCTATCATCAAGCTATGACAAGTGTTCGCGGAGCCATCTCCTATAAAAGCTACCTTCACCTTCCTGTTAGGAAAGTACTCTAGTATGGTCATTACATCAGCTAGAGCCTGAAGTGGGTGGTACTTGTCGCTGAGCAAATTGATGACTGGTATAGCTGCGTGATGAGCCAACTCCTCTAGGGTACTGTGATGGAGTACTCTTGCAGCTATTGCATCAACGTATCTTGATAATACTAAGGCAGTGTCTTTCAGGGTCTCTCCTCTTGAAAGCTGCATATGCTCTCTTGTAGACTCTATTACTGTGATGCCAAGTAGGCTAGCTGCTCTATTAAATGATGCACGAGTCCGAGTTGATGGCTTCTCGTAGATCGTGAATACAGCCCTCCCAGCAAGTACGGGCACATACCCTTCTCCCCTCTTTACCCTGGATTTCTCAGCGAACGACTCATGGATTATCTGGGTAATCTCCTCTTGAGTAAGCTGGAGTAGAGTCAGTAGGTCTCTCTTATGCTGCAAACCACCACCTAACCTCAAGGGTGCTATGGTATTAATATGCCTAGCAGCTTCTCAGGATCGTACGGCATGAGGTCATTAATGTTCTGGCCGGTTCCCAGGTACAGTATAGGCTTCCTGACTGAAACAGCAACAGACAGGACGGCAGCGGGAGTATCAACAGCATCTAGCTTCGTCACTATCACAGCATCTATGCCAACCTTGCTGTCAAATTCTCTACACTGATTAATGACGTCTTCCCCAAGTACTGCATCGACAACCAGTACCTTTAAGTCAGGCTCTATTACTCGGACTATCTTCCTAAGCTCATCCATCAGGTTTACATCGGCA
>QMWA01000019.1 GCA_003661385.1 Thermoproteota archaeon
AGGGCAGCTGCATCCCACACAGGTAGCATAGCTGGGATGGATGCAGCTTATGATGCAGCATTCAAGCAGACCAGAGTCCTGAGGTTCAGCAGGATCGACGAGATGTTTGATGCAGCTAGAGCCTTCGCAACACAGCCTCTACCCGAAGACGGTGGAGCAGCTATAGTCACCAACGCGGGTGGAACAGGTGTCCTCTTAGCTGACGCCTGCGAGCTCAACAGAGTCCCACTAGCGAGGTTCTCCACGTCGACGATAAAGGAGCTCGAGAAGATCCTGCCTCCACACGCCAGCTTCAGGAACCCACTTGATGTCATAGGTGACACAGATGCTGAAAGGTACACTACAGCCCTAAAGATAGTCCTCAGAGACCCCTCTGTGAACGCTGTGATAGCAAACATGCTTCCAACAGCACTCCTAGACGTAGAGGAGGCTGCTGAAGCCTGCACTAGAGCCAAAGCCCTGCTCATCGAGGCAGAGAGCTGGAGGGTGGTTCCAGCTGAGAACATCATCGCAGCAGCTGCAGGCAAGTGCGAGGTCTACGCTGAAGCCAGGGACCTGAGAGACGCTCTCTCACTGCTTTCAGCACTGGAGAAGGGGGTTGACGCCGTAGTCTTGACCGCAAAGTCGGCTGAAGAGCTGAGGGAGACGCTTAGGCAGCTGAAGAGCTATGCTGAGGGCTTCCTCAAGCTTGAGGAAGCTGAGGTAGTTCGCGTGCAGGAGGCAGGCCTAGGAGACAGAGCGTGTGTGGACACAGCTTTGCTGCTCTCCCAGGGAGAGGGCATGCTGGTTGGGAGCAAGGCCTCGCTTCTCTTCCTGGTGCACAGCGAGACGCTGGAGAACCCGTTCATAGAGCCGAGGCCGTTCCGAGTTAATGCCGGGGCAGTCCACAGCTATATCCTCTCCTCTCTACGAGGGACCAGCTACCTCTCTGAGCTCAGGAGCGGGAGCAGCGTGCTCGCAGTAAGCTGGAGAGGCAGAGCTAGGAGAGCTGTGGTCGGGAGAGTGAAAATAGAGAAGAGGCCTATGCTGCTTGTTGAAGCTGAGGCATCAGGTGAAGCTGGCACAGTACTCCTGCAGGACGCTGAGACAGTGTGCCTCGTGAGCCCTGGTGGAGAAGCTGTCTCGGTCAGAGAGCTAGAGGAGGGAAGCAAGGTGCTAGTCCACAAGCCTGGGGCTAAGGCTAGGCATGCTGGCATGGCAGTAGACGAGTTCGTCCTGGAGAAGTGACGCCCTTGAGGAGGATCTGCATCTCGGTCAGAGCAGAAAGCCAAGAGGAAGCTCTAGCTAGAGTACAGAAAGCTCAAGTGTACAAGCCTCTCCTGGTCGAGGTGAGGCTGGACTACATGGCTCCTAGCGAAGCTAAGCTGGCAGCAAGGAGGGCAGCAGGCAAGCATAGCAACATCCTCCTGACGTACAGAAGGTGGCTTGAAGGGGGAGCAAGAAGGATGGCAGAGGAAGAGAGAGCCAAGCTCCTGCTTGAGCTAATCGAAGCTAAGCCTATGGCAGTTGACATAGAGCTCCACACACTTGAGGAGAGGAGGGAGCTAGCTGATAGGGCAAGAGAGGAGGGGGTCCTGCTGGTTGCCTCATGGCACAGCAGCTACACTCCAGGAGCTAGAGAGCTCGAGAACATAGCTAGAAGGGAGCTTGAGCTAGCTTGGGTTGCTAAAGTGGTCCCGAGAGCAGGTAGGGCAGCTGACAACCTGGAGGTGCTCAAGCTGTACAGGAGGGTAGCTGGGAGGCTTGTAGCATTCTGCTCTGGCAGCATGGGAGTGCTGTCACGTGTCCTGTGCCTTATGGCTGGAGCACCATACACATACGTGTGCCTTCCAGGCGAGGCTACAGCTGAAGGGCAGCTCACAGCAGGTGAGCTTATAGAGCTGATGGAGGCTGCTGGAGTTGAAGGCTTTCTACTTGATAGGTAGCCCAGTCTCCCACTCTCTGTCACCTCTAATGCACAACCTGGCCTTCAGGAAGCTCAAGCTGCCGTACTCCTATAAGCTCATGGAGGTCAAAGCCAGCCAGCTACCTGAAGCAGTCAAGGCGCTTAGGAGCCCGAGTGTAGGAGGCTTTAACGTCACCATGCCTCTGAAGGAAGCCATCTTAGAGCACTTAGATGAGGTCAGCAGGGAAGCTGAGGCTGTTGGAGCAGTGAATACCGTAGCCAACGTAGGCGGCAAGCTAGCTGGATACAACACTGATGTAGCTGGCGTGAAAGCTGCGTTAGAGAAGGCTGGCGTGAAAGCTAGCAGAGCTGTAGTCCTCGGAGCTGGCGGGGCGGCTAAGGCAGCGGTCTACTGCCTAGCTGAGCTTAGAGCTGAAGTCATCGTCCTCAACAGGACGCTAGCTAGAGCTAGGAGGCTAGCTGAGAGACTGCCAGCTACCCCTGTCAAGCTCAGCAGGAGAGCGCTCAGAGAGCACATCCCTAGAGCTGACCTCGTGGTCAACGCTACACCAGTCGGCATGGATGGGAGGAGCACTCTAGTCGACAGGAGCCTCCTGAGAAGGCAGCAGGCTGTACTCGACCTGGTCTATAGGCCCTTGAAGACACCGCTGCTCAGGGAAGCTGAGGCAGCTGGAGCAAAGTGCATACCTGGGGTGGAGGTGCTTGTAGCTCAGGGAGCTGAAGCCTTCAGAATCTGGACTGGCTTCGAGCCTCCAGTAGACGAGATGATGAAGGCTGTGGTGGCTGAGCTTGAAGGCAGCAGCTAGAGCCTACGGGGCAGTCACCGTAGTCAACGCAATACCAGCCTGGAAGGGGGCTGCGCTAGGAGTAGGCCTCAAGACTGAGGCTAAGGTGGAGCTGACAGATGGATGCTTCTCAGCTAAGCTGCTTAGCACGCCAGGTGAGAGCACGAGGCTCGCGATTGAGGCAGCTAAGCTCACGCTCAGGAAGCTAGGAGAGCATGAGGCTGGAGCTCGCATAGAGACCTGGTCTGAGATACCTCCTGCAAGAGGCCTCAAGAGCTCCAGTGCAGCTGCCAACGCTATAGTCATGGCGACTGCAGCTGCATTAGGCAGAGAGCTCAGGCCCTCTGAGGTATTAGAGCTGTCAGCTGAAGCCCAGCTCAGAGCAGGGGTCTCAGTGACTGGTGCCATAGACGACTCAGCTGCATCCCTCTTAGGCGGGCTTGTTGCAACAGACAACAAGGCCAGGGAGGTCGTCGGGCGCTGGGACATTGATGAGAGAAGCGTCGTGATACTTGTACCGGAGAGGAAGCTGTATACTGTGAGCATAAGCGTGAAGAGGATGAAGGCTCTTAGCAAGGTGTTCGAGAAGGCCTATGAGCTCACTTTGAGTGGAGAGTGGCAGGAGGCAGCGCTGATAAACGGGTTAGCTGTCTCGTCTCTGCTGGGCATAGACTTCAAGCCTGCGCTTAAGGCGATGGAGCTTGGGGCGCTGGCAGCTGGAGTCTCAGGGACTGGCCCAAGCCTCTACGCGGTGTGCAGCAGCAGTGTAGCTGAGAGGGTTAAAGAGGAGTGGGCGGGCTCAGGCCACAGGGTTCTGTCGACTAGAGTAAACTCCAAGCTGAGGGGAGGAGCCTGGATGCTGTAGTGCATAGAAGCAAGCTATCTGGGTCAGTCAAGGCCCCACCTAGCAAGAGCTACACGCATAGAGCTCTGGTCTTGGCCTCGATGGCAGCAGGCGAGTCTGAGGTGATGAACCCGCTGTACTGCAGGGACACAGAGGCCACTCTGCAGTGCTGTATGAAGCTTGGAGCCAGAGTGACGGCAGCGGAAGACATTACCGTGCTCGGTGGGAGGCTTAGAGCTCCATGCAGCATGCTAGATGCCAAGAGCTCTGGGACTACTGCTAGGCTCATCACTGCAGTAGCCTCCCATGCTGCTGGCGGCTTCACTCTGGTGACTGGCTCTAGAAGCCTGAGAAAGAGGCCCATGGGGCCCTTGCTCCTCGCGATACGCGACCTTGGTGGGAGAGCATGGTCTATTGGAGAAGAAGGGAAGCTGCCAGTCGTGGTGGAAGGCTGTGGGCTAGCTGGAGGAGAAGCTGAGGTTGACAGCAGGCTTTCATCCCAGTTCCTGTCTGCGCTCCTGGCCACATCGCTCTGGGCTAGGAGGGAGGTGAGGCTTAAGCCTGTAGGGCTGGTCTCAAAGCCATATGTCGAGATGACGGTGCACGTGGTAAGGTGGTTTGGTGGGTGTATAGAGGAGAGGAGTTGGGGCTATGTTGTGCCACCTGAGCAGCTGCTGAAGCCAGCTGGCTTCAGGGTTCCAGGGGACTTCTCGCTGGCAGCTCTGCTAGCTGCTGCAGCAGCGCTCACGGAGTCGAGAGTTGAGGTGAAGGGGCTTAGCTTAGCCCACCCTCAAGGCGACTCAGCTTTCATACAGTGCTTCAGGGAGCTTGGAGTGGACATAGAGTGCAGAGAGGAGAGCATCGTGGTGCAGGGCTTCAGCCCTAGAGCTGCTAGGCTGAACTTGAGAGACACACCAGACCTCCTGCCTGCTTTAGCTGTGCTTGCAGCCAAGGCACCTGGCAGGACAGTCCTAGAGGGCGTTAAGCACACTAGGGTGAAGGAGTCTGATAGGGTTGTAGCGCTGGCGTCAGAGCTCTCCAAGCTCGGTGCTGAAGCACATGCTGAGGAGGATAGGCTTGTGATAGAGGGGGGAGAGCTGAGAGGAGGGAGCACACTGAGCTCCTGGGGAGATCACAGGATAGCGATGGCGCTAGTGGCTTTAGCTCTCAGCTTAGATGAGCCCACCCTGATCAGGGGAGTCGAGTGCATAGCAGACTCCTATCCCAGCTTCCTGAAGGATGTCATGAGGCTTGGAGGGAGAATTGAGGTGGTGAGGTGACTGGCAGCATCCTAGGAGAGAGGTTTGTTGTAGTGAGCTTCGGTGAAAGCCACGGGCCAGCCATAGGAGCTGTTGTAGACGGGTGCCCAGCTGGGCTCCCACTAGCTAGAGAGGACATCCAGAGGGAAGTTGACTTGAGGAAGCCAGCTGACCCCACTGCTTCAACTGCTAGAGCTGAAAGAGACGAGGTGAAGCTGCTCTCAGGAGTCTACAGGGGGTATACGACTGGAGCTCCGATAGCCATGCTGGTCGAGAACAGGGATGTGGACTCAAGCTGGTACCTGGCTAACGCCATGAAGCCTAGACCTGGGCACGCAGACTACCCAGCTTGGGTCAAGTACAGGGGCTTCAACGACCCAAGAGGTGGAGGGAGGTTCTCTGGGCGGATCACAGTAGGGTTCGTTATGGCTGGAGCTGTAGCGAAGAAGCTGCTTAGCTACACGCTTGGAGCAGAGATCCTGGCCTACACAGCCCAGGTTGGCCGGGTTAAAGCTGAGCCTCCAGCTGTAGGCCTCAGAGAGCTGAGGAGGATAGTGTACTCCAATAGCATGAGAGCACCAGACTCCAGGGCAGCTAGGGAGATGAGGAGGCTTGTAGCTGAAGCCAGAGCTGGAGGCGATAGCATAGGCAGCGTTGTGGAGTGTGTCGTGGAGGGGCTTCCCCCTGGGCTGGGAGAGCCTGTCTTCAGCTCACTTGAATCAGACTTGAGCAAAGCCCTGTTCTCGATACCAGGCGTGAAGGGCGTTGAGTTTGGGGCTGGCTTCAAGCTAGCTGAGATGCATGGCTCTGAGAGCAATGACCAGTACACCATACGAGGTGGAAGAGTTGTGACGGTGACAAACAACTGTGGAGGAGTGCTTGGTGGCCTCAGCACTGGGGGCTTAGTGGTTTTCAGAGCTGTGCTCAAGCCCCCGTCCTCGATAGCTAAGCCCCAGATGACAGTGGACTTGAAGTCCATGAGCACAGCTGAGATCAAGGTAGCTGGAAGGCACGACGCTTGCCTAGCGCCAAGAGCTGCCCCAGTAGTCGAGGCTGTTACAGCTATAGTCCTAGCAGACCACGCCATCAGAGCAGGCCTAATCCCTCCGGTTTTAGGTGAAGCCTATGCTAGAGCTCAGAAGTAGGATAGAGGAGGTCACCACCAGGATACTGAAGCTGGCTGCAGCTAGAGTTAAGCTGGCTTCAGAGCTTGGAAGAGTTAAGCGTGAGCTCGGCCTCAGCGTATATGACCCTAGGAGAGAGCTTGAGCTAGCTAAGGCAGCAGTGAAGGTAGCTGATGAAGCGAGGGTTCCAAGGGAGTTTGCACTCGAAGTCCTCGCGGTCTTGCTGTCACAGGGGAGGAGAGCACAAGGCTTCACGCTGGAGGAGGCTGAAAGCCCGTTCTACAGCCTGGTTAGGCAAGCAAGCACGGTAAACAATGCCATAAGGCTTGACATAGGTGAAACATGCTTTACCCCTCCTAGAGAAGCTCTGGAGGCGGCAGTCAAGTCCATTGAGAGGGGGGAGTTCAGGTACACGCCTGCAGCTGGGCTCCCTGATGTCAGAGCTAGGGTAGCTGAGCTCCTAAGTGAGAGGCTTGGAGTAGACCTCAAGGCTGAGAACGTAGCCCTGACACCTGGAGCTAAGATGGGAGTCTATGCCAGCATGGCTGCGCTAGCTGGCCTCGGCTCCAGGGTCTTGGTCTTTAAGCCAAGCTGGCCTGCCTTCACCGAGATAGCAGCTAGGCTAAAGGCTATCACTATTGAAGTTGAGAGGAGGATTGAGGAAGACTGGAGCATCACAGAGGTCCCTGAAGCAGACTTCACTATAGTCTGCAGCCCAGACAACCCAACTGGCAGGGCGCTAAGCAGAGATGAGCTCGAGCACATAGCTGAGAAGGCTGAGGAGCATAACGCGGTGCTGCTCTCCGACGAGACCTACGGGTGGCTCAGCTTCAGGGAGCATAGCTCAGTGCTGCAAGCTGGCTGCAGCAAGGCAGTCTATGTGACCTCGCTATCCAAGGCATTTGGGATGACAGGCTTCAGAGCTGGAGTAGTAGTCAGCAGCCCAAGCATGGTGGAGAAGATAGCTAAGGTGCAGTCTCTAGCAGTAACTTGCGTGCCGCCATTTATCCAGAGAGCAGCTGCAGCAGCCTTGGAGACTAAGGCAGACGAGCAAAACAAGAGGAAGCTCAGGAGGCTCCTGGAGGTAGCTGAAGCAGAGCTGGCTTCAGCTCCACTCAGGTACTATAGGCCAGACGGCGGGCTATACCTGTTCCCAGAGGTTATGGTGGAGGAGTTCGCCGGCACAGAGTTCTCAAGGAGGCTGCTACACGAGGGCAAAGTTGCAGTAGCACCGGGATCAGGTTTTGGAGCAGAGTACAGCAGGTACCTGAGGATAACCTACTCCGTTGGAGAGGAGACGCTTAAGGCTGGCTTAGCTAAGCTGAGGGATGCACTTGATCAGTATAGTTGGAGCAGGAGCAATGGGAAGCAGGCTAGCAAGGTACTTTAAGGAGAGGGGCTTTAAGCTGATCGTATACGACGTAGACGCAGAAAAGGCTAGAGCTCTAGCCAGCGAGCTCAAGGCGGAGGCCGTGAGAAGCCTCAGGAGGGCAGCTGAAGCCGACATAGTCCTGGTCTCGGTGCCTATGAGAGCTGCACCAGAAGTCACTGCTAAGGCAATCAAGCTATCCAGAAGAGGCGCTGTAGTAGCTGAGATAACGTCCTTAAAGTCCAATGTCCTCAGCAAGGCTAGGGTAGAGCTTGAGATGAGGCCTGATGTGAGGCTTCTCTCCTTACATCCGCTCTTCGGCCCTGGAGTCAGCACCCTTAAGGGGGAGAAGGTGGCTGTAGTCCCAGTGGTGAGCTTAGAGGAGGAGCTTAAGCTAGCTAGAGAGCTTCTACCAGACTGCAAGCTCATGGTAGTAGATGCAGAGTCCCATGACAGAGCGGTAAGCTACACAATCTCGCTAGTCTACTTGCTCAACCTCATGCTAGCTAAGCTTCTTCCAAGCAGCTTGGAGCTGCTAGAGGAGCTCTCTGGAACATCCTATAGGGTTCAGGCCACGCTAGCTAAGGCTCTGCTGTCTCAGAGCCAATCACTATACGCAGACCTGCTATGTGAAAGCAGGTACATGCCTGAGATCATAGACAACATGGTGGAGGAGCTGCTTAAGCTCAAGGACAAGCTGGGGAATACAAGGGACGTTGAAGATGAAGTCATCAAAGCTAGAGAGAAAGCCTGGGAAGAGAAGCAGCTAAATGAAGCGTATAAAGTGATGTATAGAATGCTATTGTCTATAAACGGAAAATAGAGTACTATAGGAGTAGGCTTCAAGCTTATCCCTGCTATGTGAGACCTACCATGGCATCTGCTGCTTCTCATAGCTAAGCCGCAATTGCTTTAAGTATACAACCTGCATCCTGAGGCGAGTAGGCTAATTGAGGTTACTCCTTTGAGCAACTAGCCTGCAGACAGCAATTTGGCCTGTAGATCAGGTAATGTATTTATTCTGCAGGCTAGGGGCACTTAGACCTCACTTGGATGCGAAGGCCATAGAGGAGCTTATTGAAAGAGAGGCTGAGCAAGCGAGGAGGCGTCTAGGAGAGCTAGCTGAGGGCAGAGAGCTGAGGAGAGTCACCTTAAAGGACTTCCCTGTGAGCGGGAGGAGAGCTGGAGCGCTCCTCTATGACGGCGAGATTGCCATCAGCTCCAGGCTAAGTGGCCCCCAGCTTACTGCTGTAGTCAGGAGGGAAGCTTTCCTGCTCTCTGTACCATCTGCAGTCATGGACCTCCAAATCACAGTAGACTTAGGTTGGCTGCATGCTTGGGAGATGGAGAAAAATGGCCGCACCAGAGAAGCGTTAAGGGAGTGGTGGAGCATATGTTATAGAGGACATAAGACCAGGATGGGAGCACTCTATGCTCCAGCATACCTCCTGCCTTGGATGACAGCAGCATACAATGATAGGGGTTCAGTAGAGCTGTTGAAGAGGATAAATGATGAGGCCAGGGAGGGGAGAGTGGTCAGGGAAGAGGAGCTCTACTATGTCGTCGTAGACACGCTTCAAGATGCCATAGTGCAGCTGAGCGAGGACGAGCTTAGCAAGGCAATAGACCTGCTGTCTGGAGAAGCCTCTGAGGAGGAGAAGTCGAAGAACAGGTTCAAGGTTGCTCGAAGAAAGCTCCTCAGGTACGGGATATACACCAAGGGAAGCGTGGTCAACATACACAGGCTTGGACTGCAGACTATGTTCCTTGTGATAAGCGGCTTGAGGCAGGAGGCGCTACACGAGCTAGCTGACCTCCCAGTAGTATACAGGATCCTTGAGGGTGAGGTGTCTCTGGAAGATCATGTAGTAGTCTTCATCGTCGGGGAGAGGGACGTGAAGGGGCTGAAGAAGAGCATTGAGGAGGCCAGCGAAGCTAGAGGGTTCAAGTTCGAGCTCCATAGGGCTAGAGCAGGCTGGCATATGCTGCAGAGGCGAATGTACGGGAAGCAGAGTGAAGCCTACATGTACTTGAAGAAGGCTCTAGAGCAGGGTGCAAGCAACCAGGCTTTTGGCGTGAGAGTAGGTAAGCTTAATCCACCTAGCATACAGGTTGATAAGGTAGACTTGAAGATACTCAGGCTCATACACAGGATAGGAAAGACCTCTAACAGGAAGATAAGGGCTCTAGCTGGAGTAAGCAAGGCTGAAACAGAGAGGAGGCTCAGGAAGCTGAGAAACCAGGGGCTTGTGCTGGAGTACTGGGGGCTAACTGGGCTGGGAGTGGGGGCACCCACGTTCCTCCTAGTAGAGGCTAAGGAGCTCTATGATGCCTACAGGATATGCTCAGCTCTCAGTGAGGTATCGACTGTAATGGGAAGCTGGTGTGACTCAGGTGTCTTAGCCTGCATATGCTACACGCCATCTAGCATGCTCACCTACTTCACCAGAGCAGTCAAAGAGGCGCTGGGGGATAAGCTGCTGAAGCGCATCCTGCTACGTGAGGCAGGGCCATCAGGCTGGGATATCCCAGTCGAGTACTGGAGAGAAGACGTTAAGAGCTTCGACTTCTCAGGCGTGATGGAGCAGGTGAGAAGCATCCTAGCAGGCAGCTCTGGAGATGCATACAGCCGTGTAGTGGGCTCGACGTGTAGAGCTGCTCTTAGTAAAGCTTAATACCAGACCTAGCCTCCTGCTCCATGGATGTAGGTTGCTGGTTCCAGACGAGACGCTGTTCCTGCTGGTCTTCGCGCTCGTAGTACTGTTACTGATCACAGAGAAGTACCATAGGAGCCTAGCTGCGCTCCTAGGGCTACTGCTGACAGTGTTCTTTGGCGTGAGAAGGGGGATAATGTCTGGAAGAGAGTTCATAGAGCTCGTAGACATTCACGTGCTTATCTTCATAGTAAGCGTTATGGTGCTGTGTGAGGGGCTGAGCCGCTCCAGGTTCTTTCACTTCATAGGGCTATGGGTCGTAAAGGCAACTAGAGGGGAACTCAGTAGGCTGTTTATCTCATTCCAGCTGCTTACAGCAATATTAACTGTGTTCCTCAATGAAATCGCAGTGATGCTCATTATGGGGTCTCTCACGCTAGCAATTTCAGAGAGAGTGAGGATAAACATTGAGAAGTGGATACTCTTTGAAGCCGTAATGACTGACATAGGTGGAATGCTTCTGCCAATAAGCTCCATACCAAACTTGATAGTCGCATCAGAGCTTAACCTAGGCTTCATCGAGTTTGCTAGAGCCATGATGCCCATAGTCCTGCTTCTGATAGCTGTCACTCTGCTCTACCTAATTGGAACAGTAGAGGTCAAGGAGGGGAAGATTAGCTTAGAGGACATAGACCCCTGGAGCGCAGTTGAAGACAGAGGAATGCTCTACAAGTCTGTGCTCATATTCTCAGCTGTCATAGTCCTATTCTTCCTCCAGGAAGAGCTCGGAGTCAGCTTGGAGATGATAGCATTAGCTGGAGCCACAGCCATGTTGATCTTGGGTGGAGAGGACCCAGATGAGATATTCAGAGACCTAGACTGGAGCACTGTATTCTTCCTTGGAGGGTTCTTCGTCATAATAGGCGGGCTGGAGAAGTCAGGAGCTCTAGAGCTTCTAGGGTCAGCTGCAACAAGCTTACTAGCTCACAGCAAGCTCATAGCTGTAGTGGGATGCATGTGGATCGTAGCTCTGCTCTCAGCTGTGATGGATAACATACCTGTTACGCTCACGATGATACCCTTAACTGGGGTGCTGGCATCTAATACCGGAGCAGAACACGACCTATTTGCTTGGAGCATTGTTCTTGGAGCGAATATAGGAGGGAAAATGCTGCCCTTTGCATCGCCTTCAACGGTTGTAGCCTTAGGGCTGCTTAAGAGGGAGGGAATCATCGTTAGGACGGGAGAGTACTTTAAGAAGTTCATCCCGCTGCTGACGATACATTTAATAGCTTCATCGCTCTACTTGACTCTGCTAGTGGTGCTAGGATGAGCACCCCTGAGAAGCAGGAGAGGAAGGAGAAGGGTATAGTGGAGAGGATAAGGGAGAACCTGTGGCCTGAGAAGCAGACTGCGGTGCTCAAGAGGTTTGATGAGGTCAAGGGCTGCATAGACCAGGCGATGTCGCCTTACATCGAGGTCAAGATCAGGAAGCCAAGCGAGGTCACTATGGAGGAGTTCTCCTCTCTTAGAGAGGATAAGGAGTTCCTGAGCGGCCTCTCCGACTTTGCTAAGGAGTGGATTGAGAGGAAGAGGTCTAAAGAAGGGGAGAAGAGCTCTTAGAGCAGCTAGCCTCCGGCTACGGGAGGGAATATAGCTAGGACGTCGCCCTCCTTAATGGGTGAATCAAGCCCCTTGATGTGGTCTATGTCTCTGCCGTTCAGGAACACCTTATAGAACTTCTTCAGCTTGCCGTTGCTGTCAAGCATGCTTGAGAGCTGAGGGTACATGTCGACTAGCGTGTAGATGACATCAGCCACCTTAGAGCCTGTGAGCTCTAGGTCAAGCTGGCTTACCCCAGTAGACTCCCTTAGTGTGGCGAAGAGCTTAACCTTAACCCTCATAAGCCCCCTAGTATCCGTGAGCTAGTGTGATAAAAGCGTTGCCACCTACGGGTATTCTCTGATGAGCCTTACGTGCTCTACGAGGTACCTCATTGGGCACTGTACTATCCTCCTGTAGTACAGGCAGGAGGCGCAGCTCGGTGAGTTCCCCCAGCAGTCGTGCTCTGTTGTCTCGAAGAATGCACAGTACTCCTCGTGCTGGCAGTCGTTGCATGATGGGAACTGCCCCAGCTTGACTAGAACCCTGAACTTCACGTAGCTCTCGGTGCTCCATATATCCTTCAGGGGCTTCTCAGCTATAGACCCGAAAGCCGCCCTCTTGACTGTCCTGCGGCGGCCGTCTAGCCACATGCCATACGTGTGGGAGAGCATTAGACAGGGAGAGACTGAAGTGTCCCAGTTCACTACTAGCGCGTTGTTCTCTATGAAGGGGCAGTATCTGCCTGTTCCAGTCCTGTACTTGAACTCAGGCTCAACTATCCTCAGGTTGTGGACTATAGCCTTCCTCCTGGCCTCATGCAGCACCTCATGCACCTTGCTGTCTGGGTCTGATCCGTAGAGGACCTGTGAAGCCATGGCTTCGCTCGTAGGTATGAGATTTGAGAGGATTACTCCTATAGCTCCGCTCTTAGAGGCCTCTTCTATGCTGCTTGGGAGCTCACTTAGGTTAGACTTCATGAGGATCATTGAAATCCATATAGCTGGGGTCCTTCCAGCGCTGCTAGCTGCCTCCATGATGCTTCTCATCCCCTCTCTCACCTTAGCTAGGCTTGCGCCCTCTCTCAGCTCCTGGTATAGGCTTGTGAAGCTCTCTATGCTGACTACAACCCACCTGATTTTCTCGGCTATGAGCTTCGAGTACTCCTCCAACATGGTGCCGTTTGTGACGAGGCCTAGCTTGAACCACCTGGAGGCCTGGTCTACAGCCTCCTGGAAGTGCGTGTAGTACGTGGGCTCACCGTAGCCGCTCAGCCACAGGACCTTCACTCCAGCCTCGTGGAGCTCTCTTAGAGCTGCCTTGAGGTGCTGTAGCTCCATTTCCCCAAGCTCCTCGCTCCAAGACCTCCTGTAGCAGAACCTGCAGCTGAGGTTGCACTTTGATGTAAGCTCTAGGTGAGCTTCAGCCGGCGGCCCTAAGTCAGGCTGGTACCATCCTCCTAGCAGCCTTATCTTCATGGAAAGCTGGGAGCTAGGCGGGGGGTAAAAAATGTTGGGGGCGAGTTTAGGCTGGAAGGAGGCCCTGCTCCTCTAGCCTGTCTGCTAGCTCCTTTAGGCCCAGCCTCTCTAGAGTCTCCCTGGTCGGCCTGCCGTCTACCCAGCCTCTGAGCTTATAGTACTCTGGGAGCATCTCATCTAGCCTAGCTGTGTGGCCTGCTATTGGGCCAGCTGGCATAGCTGTCTTTGTGAACCTCTCTGGCAGCTTGTCGTACTCCTTTCCATCTCCGAAGCTGAGTATATTGAACACTCTCTCAGCGTTCCATATCCTCTCTCCTATGGCCATGAACTCCTCTGGTGTTACGTCCCAGCCTGTTACGGCTGAAAGCTGCTTTGCTAGGTCATCTACCCAGTACGCGAAGGTCACGAACTTGCATACCACCATGCTGTCTAGGGTTGCGAAGCCGTCCTGGAACTCCTTCACCCACTTTGGCTTGCCTTCCGTCTTCAGTGGGTCTAGCTTCTCTGGGACACCTAGGATCTCAGGTGATATCATGTATGCTCTCAGGTGGCAGCCTCCTCTGTTGCTTGTTGCATATGCTAGGGCGTGGCCCTGTACTCCTCTTGGGTCGTATGCAGGTAGGCACTGGCCTCTTACCTGTGGAGCTATCTCTGGGCGCCCATACTTCTTCGCGAGCCTGTAGCCTCCTTCAGCTAGCTCATCGCCTATGCCTGACCTGTATGCTATCCTCCATACCATCTCAACTAGCGCGCCTTCATTCCCGAACTTGAGCTCTATCCCCTCAAGCTTCTCCTTGGGGATGTAGCCTTTCTCGTAGAGCTCCATTGCAACAGCTATGGCGTTGCCTGTGCTTATGGTGTCTAGCCCTAGCTCGTTGCAGAGGAAGTTCGCCTTGGTGACTGCAGCTAGGTCTCCTACACCAGTGTTTGCTCCAAGAGCCCATACTGTCTCGTACTCTGGGCCGTCTCCCTCACCCTGGTATGGCGGCTCAGTTATCCTGGTCCACCTGCCACAGGCTATGGCGCAGCCCCAGCATGGCTGCCTCCTCACAAGTATCTTCTCAGCTATGGTCTCTCCACTTATGTTCGCAGCATGCTCGAACTGGCCTTTCTGGAAGTTGTTTGTCGGGAATATGCCGGCCTCGTTGATTATGTTGACCAGGACTGCAGTCCCGTACTTCGGGAGAGCCTCGTTTGTCACCCCACTCGCCTTCTTCTTCTCCAGTGCTTCTCTCACGACCTCCTTCAGCTTCTCTTCGTCAGCTGGCTTAGGCTTCAGCCCTGGCTTGGCTACTATGGCCTTGAGCTTCTTTGAGCCCCATACTGCACCATGTCCTCCTCTGCCTGCTGCTCTGCCCTCCTCGTTTATTATGCACGCTATCTTGCAGAGGTTCTCTCCAGCTGGGCCTATGCATGCCACCGAGATGTCCTCACCATGCTCCTCCTGGAGCATCTTGGTTGTCAGGTGCGTGTCTCTCCCCCAGAGGTGCTTTGCATCTCTGAGCTCAGCCTTACCCTCCTCTAGGTAGAGGTAGACTGGAGTCTCTGATGCGCCCTCCAGTACCACGAAGTCGAAGCCAGCGAACTTCAGGTATGGGCCGAACTTTCCTCCACTTTGGGAGTCGTGTATTGTGTTTGTCTCAGGGGACTTCGTTACACTGCACCATCTCCCAGCTTCTAAGCCGGATGCGATGCCAGTTACTGGGCCTGTCATGACGAATGCCTTGTTCTTAGGGCTAAGCGGGTCTACCTTCGGGTCTACCTCCTTCAGCATGAGGTATACTCCAAGCCCTCTGCCACCTATCCAGCTCCTGAGAACCTGCTCAGGGAGGTAATCGAACAGGTTTTCGACCTTAACCTTCTGGTTTGTGAGGTCTACTCGGACGAACTTCCCCATGTAGCCGCCGACCAAGTAGGTCACCGCCATCAGGCGCAGGAGCATGCTGCTTAAAAGAGTTTGCTCCTGCAGTTCCGGGGTTCGTCAAATGGCTAAGTGAGGAAGTGCTCATATCCACGAGGCTCCACCTCAACCTCTCTACCATCCACTACAGCTACCACGTGCTTCTCGCGTGTTGCGACACCTACCCTGATAAGCCTACCCCCAGCCTCCTCCACGGCCTTAGCTGCGGCGCTCCAGCTCTCTGGGGGGATCGTGACAACAAGCTCGTACTCCTCTCCACCATAGAGAGCTAGGTCAAGTGGGCTAAGGCTGTTGTCCTCAGCGAAGCTAGCTGCCTCAGGTGCGATTGGGATGTGCTCTATCCTGAAGCCTACTCCACTTGCCTTAGCTAGCTCATGCACCGACCACGCTAAGCCATCGCTGCTGTCTATGCTGGCTGACGCATAGGGTGCCAAGGCAAGACCCTCCCTGAGCCTGGCTTTGGGCTCTAAGACTGGCTTCACTAGCGCTTCCCTGTCACCTGGCCTAGCTGGCAGCCCCTCTAGGAGGTGCTTTAGGCCAGCTGAGGCCAGGCCAAAGTACCCTGTAGTAGCTAGGATGTCACCTGGCTTAGCTCCGCTCCTGGGCACTATCCTCTTGGCAACGCCAGCTAAGGCCACTGCAACGACGAGCTCTCTGCACGCGTTCGTGTCCCCGCCCACGATCTCGAAGCCGTACTCTCTGGCTGCGTCGCTTGCCCCCTTGATCAGGAGCTTAAAGTCCTCTAGCCTGTAGTCTCCCGGCACCCCTATGGCTAGGACTCCAGCTGCAGGCTTGACTCCCTTAGCTGCCATGTCACTTACGTTCATCACGACAGCCTTCCAGCCTACTTGCCAGGGGGCCATCTGTGGAGGCACGTCAGTCGAGGCTACTAGCATGTCTGTCTTCAGCACGAGGCCTATTCCACCGGCATCTACCACAGCTACGTCGTCTCCTATCTGCAGTGGAGCTGATATCCTGCCTATCGCCTCCACTGCTGCCTCTATCAGCTTCCTCTCGCCAGCTTCAGATGCAAGCATAGCTAGCAAAGAAGCTTCCTGTATATATTGGCTGGCTGCAGTAGAGGCTGCACGTAAGGGAAATAAGCTGCTGGTCTTGGGGGCTCTCATGGACTTACTGGAGG
This sequence comes from Thermoproteota archaeon, assembly GCA_003661385.1. Lineage (GTDB taxonomy): Archaea > Korarchaeota > Korarchaeia > B14-G2 > B14-G2 > B14-G2. Next base: position 16,084 of record QMWA01000019.1, read on the forward strand.
CTGTTAGGGGTAGGAGGAGCATCAGGAGGTTTCTGAAGAAGCCTGTCCCAAGGGAGCTCATCGAGAAGCTGATCAAGGAGTGCACTTGGGCTCCTTCAGCCATGAACACGCAGCCATGGTACTTCTATGTGCTGGAGGGGGAGGCTAGAGACAAGCTAGTTGAGGTCTGCAGCAAGGCATTTTACTCTATCCTGCCTAGGCTCAGAGAGCTAGGGTTCCCTGAGAGGCACATAGAGTTCATCAAGTGGTACTTCTTCACATTCGGCAATGCTCCAGTCATCATAGTAG
>QMWA01000020.1 GCA_003661385.1 Thermoproteota archaeon
CCTCGGAGGAGGGTGCAAACTAGGGGGACTGCCGCCGAAAAGGCGGAGGAAGGAGGGGGCGACGGCAGGTCGGTATGCCCCTAACCCCCCGGGCCACACGCGGGCTGCAATGGAGGGGACAGCGGGATGCGACCCCGAAAGGGGGAGCAAATCCCTTAAACCCCTCCGTAGTAGGGATCGAGGGCTGCAACTCGCCCTCGTGAACGCGGAATCCCTAGTAACCGCGCGTCAACATCGCGCGGTGAATACGTCCCTGCCCCTTGCACACACCGCCCGTCAACCCACCCGAGTTGGGCTGGGGTGAGGCGGAGCCTTCGGGTTCCGTCGAACCTTGGCCCGACGAGGGGGGGTAAGTCGTAACAAGGTAGCCGTAGGGGAACCTGCGGCTGGATCACCTCCCTAAGGAGGCAACCTCTAAAGGCTGTCCAGGTCCACTTGTATACTTTGATGATACTCCCAATCCGGTGGGGTTGGGAGTTGAGCGCGAGCACGCTTATCTTGTGCAGTGAGCGCTGCATACCCCCGCTTAAAGCTGGGTCTCGCCCGGGGTCAGTAAGCCGCCTGGTGGATGGCTCGGCTCGGGTGCCGAGGAAGGGCGCAGCAAGCCGCGAAAGCGTCCGGGTAGCCGCAGGCAGGCGTTGATCCGGATGTGCCCGAATGGGAATCCTGCCAAGGGCGAACAGCCCTTGGCGCTCGCGGTGCCTTTGAGCACTGCGAGCGGGGACGCCCGGAATTGAAGCATCTCAGTACGGGCAGGAAGAGAAATCAATTGAGATGCCGTGAGTACCGGCGAGGGAAAGCGGCAGAGCCCAAACCGAGCCCTATCTGGTGACAGATAGGGGATGCGGGGTTTTGGGCCAGCCATTATGCTACTCTCTCGGGAAGCCGAAGTGGGCTGGAATGCCCCGCCGTAGAGGGTGATAGCCCCGTAGGCGTAACTGGGGGAGTAGCTGGCTGGTTCCAGAGTACTGCGGGGTGAATACCCCGTAGGAAGTTGGGGGTTACTGGCCTCCAAGGCTAAATACGCCCCGAGACCGATAGCGAACTAAGTACCGTGAGGGAAAGCTGAAAAGTACCCAGGAATGGGGGTGAAAAGAGCCTGAAACCAGGCGGCGATAGTAGGCACAGCCCTTAAGCAGTGAACCCCCCGAAGGAAAGCACGGCAACGTGCAAGTACGAGGGGGTGGGAGCGGGGTTGTGCCGTCCGTCTTGAAACACGGGCCGGGGAGTCCACGGGTGTGGCGAGTCTAAGCGGGTGAACCGCGGAGGCGTAGCGAAAGCGAAAGCGCGCACCCCTCATGGGGGAGGCGCTGGGTGTGAAAGCGCCCGTAGCCACGCCCGTGGGACCAGAAGCCGGGCGATCTACTCCCGGGCAGGTCGAAGCCGGGTTTACGCCCGGTGGAGGACCGAAGGGGTGGTGAGGTGCAAATCCCTCCTCTGACCCGGGAGTAGGGGCAAAAGACCAATCAAGCCCGGCGATAGCTGGTTCCCCCCGAAGCGGCCCGCAGGCCGGCCCACGGCCGGTGGAGTGCGCGGTAGAGTTACTGATTGGGCAGAGGGGGCTTCGGCCTCCCTGTCCTATCAAACTCCGAATGCGCACTCACCAAGGGCCGTGGAGACGGGTCTGGGGGAAAAGCTCCCAGGCCGAAAGGGGAACAACCCAGACCGGGGTTAAGGCCCCTAAATGCCGGCTAAGTGCCGAAATCCAAAGGGCGTCACCAGCCTGAGACAGCGGGGAGGTAGGCTTGGAAGCAGCCATCCTCTAAGGAGTGCGTAACAGCTCACCCGCCGAGGCTGGTGGCACCGAAAATGGACGGGGCTCAAGCCGGCTGCCGATACCCCGGCACGCCCCGCGGGAGCGGGGTGACTGGGTAGGGGGGCGCCCCTGCTGGGTAGAAGCTGGTCCGTGAGGACCAGTGGACCGGTAGGGGTTGCTGATCCCGGCGGTAGTAGCAGCGAAGCCCGGTGAGAATCCGGGCGGCCTCAAGGGCCAGGGTTTACCGGCAATGCTTCGTCAGCCGGTAGTTAGCCCGTCCTAAGGCCGCACGCAACCCGTCGCGGCCGAAAGGGAAACCGGTTAATATTCCGGTGCCGTGCAGGTACGTGCGGCAACGCAAGCGGCACTCCCGACGCTTCTGGCTAGGCGGAGCGGCTGGGGTCTCCTTGGCCGTCCAACCGTTGAAGGCCGCTGAGATCCGTAATGGAGAGAAGCGGCTGAAGGCGGGACGGGGCGCCCACTTAAGGGTGCCTCCGCCGATGCCAGGAGCCCTTGAAAAGGGAGTGCCGAAGGATCCTGCACGTCGGTACCGAGAACCGACACAGGTGCCCCCGGGTGAGAAGCCCAAGGCCTCTCGGGGTTAACCCGGGCTAGGGAAATCGGCAAACTGGCCCCGTACCTTCGGTAGAAGGGGTGCCTGCTGCCTTGGCCTCTAGGCTGGGGCGGCAGGTCGCAGTGACAAGTGGGACCCGACTGTTTAACAAAAACACAGGTCCCCGCTAGCCAGCAATGGTGTGTACGGGGGCTGAATCCTGGCCAATGCCGTCACCCGAACCCCGGGAAACCGGGATAAGGGTCGGTGAAAGCCGGGAGTAACTCTGACTCTCTTAAGGTAGCCAAATGCCTTGCCGATTAAATGTCGGCGTGCATGAATGGATCAACGAGGTCCCAGCTGTCCCAGCCCGGGCCCCGGTGAACCCACACCCTGGTGCATAGTCCAGGGCCCCCCAGCGGGGAGAGAAGACCCTGTGAAGCTTTACTGCAGCCTGGCCTTGCGGTGGAGTGAGAGATGCGTAGGGTAGGCGGGAGCAATGTAGCAGCCCTTTCGGGGGCTGCGGAAGCGCCGATGAAACACCGCCCTTCTCTCACTCTGCCGCTAACGCGTAAGCGGACAGGGCCAGGTGGGCAGTTTGGCTGGGGTGGTACGCCCCTGAAAAGATATCAGGGGCGTCCAAAGGCGGGCTCAGGTGGGTCAGAAACCCACCGTAGAGGACAAGGCCAAAAGCCCGCCTGACTGGACCCCTAAAAGCGTGGGGTCCAGGGGTGAAAGCCGGGCCTAGCGAACACCCGTGCCCCTCCCAGTAGGGGCCGGGTACGACAAAAAAGTTACTCCAGGGGTAACGGAGCTGTCGCGGGCGAGAGTCCACATCGACCCCGCGGCTTGCTTCCCCGACGTCGGCACTCCTCATCCTGGGGGTGCAGCAGCCCCCAAGGGCGGGGATGTTCGCCCATTAAAGAGGAACGTGAGCTGGGTTCAGAGCGTCGCGAGACAGCTCGGTTTCTACCTGCTGGGGGTGCAGGCCGCCTGAGGGGAAGGCGCCCTTATTACGAAAGGAACGGGGCGCCGCGGCCTCTGGTGTACCGGTTGTCCCAAAAGGGCAGCGCCGGGCAGCTACGCCGCAGCTGATAAGAGCTGAAAGCATCTAAGCTCGAAGCAGCCCCCGAAAATAGGCGGCCGGTCCAGCGCTCCTCGGAGCGCTGGGAGAGGGCCTGGGTAAAAGACCCGCTTGATGGGGTGGGGGTGTAAGCTGGAAGGGCTTCGGCCCGACCAGCTCAGCCTGCCACTCCCAAAAGCCCGAGGCCCGGGGAGACTCAGCTAGCGATAGGGGTATGCAGCGCTGGGGAGTGGGTGGGGGGCAGCCCCTATTGGGGCTAGGAAACTCCGCCCACCGCTAGGAGGTGCGCTGGCGTAAGCCAGGGAGGCGAGAGCCTCCGGCTCCGCACAGAAACGACACAGCCTCCTTCAGATGCCGATGATATACTTTTGAGCATGAAGGAGTAGCTGGTGAAACGTGGTGGGGCCCGCACGGTGCAAGCCAGTTTCCCACGATGAGTTCCTAGTGAGTGGGAGGTTTGGTGCTTAGCCACATGCCCCCAGAACAGAAGGCGGGTTACTACCCACTCCCCAATTTTGTTCAGCTCTATTGGCTAGCTGTTGGCTTCTGCAGCTTGTTAGGGGCCAGGAGGCGGCGCTGTGTGCTACCAGGTTAGGCAGAGCAGGGGCGTCTGGTAAGACTTAATTACCTGCTTAAGGTGTGGTTGCTGGTGTGCTGATGAATGTGATCTTACTTCTCAAGGTAAAGGCTGGTAGGGAGGAGGTTTTGTCTGAGATCAGGAGACTTCCTGGTGTAGTTGAGTGTAATATGGTGTTTGGTATATATGATGCTGTAGTTGTCCTAGAGGGGGAGGAGAGGAAGGTAAGAGAAGCTATAGATAGTATAAGAGAGCTGCCTGGTGTTAGGATTAGGGAGGAACTTAGGGAGAGGCCGCTTTAGCTGGCATGTGACTGTTCTCCTGTAGGAAAGTTTATATACCGAATTGGGTGCAAGTATTATGGTAGCGGGGTGGGGTAGCCTGGTAACCCGCAGGGCTCATAAGCCCTGAGAGACCCTGAGATCGGTGTCCTATGGCTGAAGGTTCAAATCACCGAGGCGATAGCCTCGGTGTGAGAATCCACCCCCCGCTACCACAATGATGACTCCGAGCCTTCTGAGCTGTGATGAAGATCTTGAGTACTGAGTGGAGGCTTATGAGGAGCGAGCTATCAACAGAGTTGCAGGAGGCTATACTAGAGCTTGCCTCTAAGGGAGATAGGGAGAAGCTTAAGAGAGCTGCTAAGAAGTTTGAAGAGGAGGGGGAGCTGAGTAGGGAGCTTAATGTGGTCTTATCTGCTCTCCTCAAAGACGATGGAGGAGCTTTTCTGAGGCAGTGTATTGAGCTAGGTGTTGAAAAGCATATTGAAGCTCTGAGCGAAGTGCTAAAAATCGCTTCACAGACAGGGGTTATGCAGGATGATGTGAGAGAGCTGAGAGTCTGGAGGGAGGTTCTCTCTATAGCTGCTAAGAGCTGTGGGACCTCAGCTTGAACTTGAGGCCTACCTTCTCTATTATCCCTAGTGACACCATCTCCTCCAGTAGCTCATAGGCCTCATTAGGGGGGAGTTTTAGTGCTCTGCTCGCCTGGATGTATGTGAATATGTTGGATCCAAACTTCTCCTCTAGCTTTCTGAAATATTCTTCATAGGGAGAGCCTTGAGCTAGGGTCTTCTCAAACCCTAGCTTGCTGACCACATAGTCTGCGTCTATTACAGCCTGTGAGTCGTCGCACACGTACAATGTGAGGAGCTTATGTAGTATCCTAAGAAGGTATCTTGGGTTGCCACTAGACTCTCTGTAAGCTATTCTGAGAGCTTCTGTTGTGAAGGGGAAGAGAGGCTCTCCTGTAGGCTTGATTCTGTATGCAGTCATCCTTTTCGAGACAACTTCCATCGCTTCCCTGAAGGTGAGAGGCCTTAGCTTCACTACATGTGATATTTTCGCGTAGAAGTGTGGTGAGAGGGCTTTTATCTGCTCTGCTGTCCCTGGCGCACCAGCCATGAGGAGAGTTACATTGCAGCTCTCAAGAATTTTATGAAGCAAGTATAGGAACATGGAGGCTTCCTCCTTAACATGCATTATTGGCTTCTCTATCTCATCTATCTCTATAAGGCATGGAGATAGCTTAGCAAGCAAGCTTGCTATAGAACCCAATAGGTCGTCTGTTGACGAGAAAGGCGCCCTCAGCAAGGGGATCCTTAGCAGCATCCTCCTCTGCAGAGCTTCACTGAGGACTGCCCTCAGCTTTAGCAGGTTCCTCCATGCCTCCTGGGAGTCTGCCTTTATGTAAACTGCAGTATATCCTGCTTCTGCAGCGATCTGTTTTAGGAGCAGGAGCCTCTCGGTCTTCCCATACCCAAAGGGCGCTGTGAGCAAGATTACAGAGGACAAACCTCCTCTCAAGCTCTTAATGACGAGGTCAGTCAACGTACGGTCCTCCCGGAACCATATGTGAAGGTCTCTTATAGAGGAGCCTAATGCCTCACTTGACAGCTTGAAAAACGGATTACAAGCTAAGTTAGCTTTAATGTAGTGCTGTAGGCCATCACTAATCATACAGACCACTCTGATAGGTGATTAGTGCCAAGCTTAAATACCACCCCAGTGAGGCATGTTATTAAAACAGGAGGAGACTTATAAATGCTAGTCGACGCAAGAAAACCTGATTTTAGTTGGATGCTTCTGCTGATGCTAACATGCTTGCTGCTGGCTACCCCAGTCTATGGGCAGCAAGATAAGCAGGAGGAATATGACTACGTAGCTAACCAAGTAATTTATGTGACCAGCTTCACTCGCATATTAGTCGATTATGACCTACACTACAAGGGAGTAGCCGCTGAGATAACTGCTACAAGAATTAAACAGACGCCCAACTTTGAGAGAGAACTCTCTGATCTTGTGAAGAGCAGATACAACAAGGGCATTACCATCGGTATCAGCGGAGAGGAGGCGAAGATGATCACGGCTACGGTTGATGATGTCTATGTTGAAGTTTACACAGGGGAAAGGACCTTAAGAATCAGCATCAAGATATCCCTTAAGACTGGGCTATCTGAGGCTGAGGAAGCAGGCATCAGAGCAGTGGTGCTGTACATGGAAGATAAGGCGATAAACCTCTTCCTAAACCCGAGCTTACTATTCACCTCGCTCATCAATAGGACACTGATTGTAGATAAGAGTATGTGGGCAGAGTTTGGGGCAATATACCCGATGTTTGCATACGAAACAAGCAAATACAGGGTTTATACGTGGCTGTACATGACGACAATAGATGTAGCTTACCAGTTTAGCGAAGTCGTCATAGTAAGAGACCCAGAGAAGCATAGCAGGATAGCTGGAGAGTTCAACATGGTTCTTGAAACAGCGAGGAGCATCTACTCGCAGCTTCCAGCTAGCGAGGCAAGCAAACTCAAGAGGAAAGTGTGGACAGCTGAAGACAAGTACATGTACAGCTTCTCAAGCCTACCGAGGTACATAGATGAGATAGAAAAGAGCTTAGCCCCAAGGAGAAGCTGGGTAGATAGCAGCTATGTACTAGCTATAATAAACGTCATACTCGCTATGATAGCAGGTTATCAGGTTATTAAGATCAGAAAGAGAGAGTAATACGTTAGCAAGCCCTAAAGCTTATAGCCACAGAAGATGTAGTGCTTTGATGAGGCTTGAGGAGATATTCTCTTCCAGAGGGAGAGTTGTAGTCCTTAGGTGCGTATGTGAATGTGGCGGAGTCCACATATCAGAGGTATCAAGGAGAACAGGCTTAAGCTTCACTACGGTCAGGAGGCATCTTGAAGAGCTAAAAGACGAAGGGATCTTAGAGGAGATTTCGGTAGGTAGATCTAGGTTCTTTAGGTTAAGCAAGAGCGTTACAGCTGAGAGGATAAGAAGGTTCATGTTGAGCTTTGAAGACTCCAGAGACCATAAAATGTGACTTTGCATTGTTTACATAGAACAAAGCGACGATACCAGGTAAGCAAGCTGAATGTCGTCAGAAGCCCCTTCGCTTATTCTAAAGTCGACATCAGCTATTGTCTCTATTATCTTGAGCTTCTTCTCTGGCGGGATTGCTGGGCTAGCCACTATTTCACGATACATCTGCTTTAGAAGATCTGTTGAAGAAAGCCCTACCTCGTAGAGGAGGTACTCAATGGCTTCTATCCCTTTCTTCAGGTCTTTCTCCTTAAATATCAGATCTATAACCTCTTTTACCTTTGCTGGGCTCACATAGCCAGCTAAATGATGCACATCTTCTATGGATGGAGCTGCAGTGGTAGATAGTAGTGCCTGTAGCAAGTTTATAGCTCTACGTAGGTCTCCCTCAGATATTCTAGCTACCTCCTCTAGGACATCTCTGCCCACATCGAATCCCTCCTGCTTGCTTATATAGGCGAGCCTTCCTATGATGTCCTCCAGGGACAGCCTAGAGAACCTGAAGATTGCGCACCTAGACTGTATTGGAGGTATTATCTTGGACAAGTAGTTGCATGCCAGTATAAAGCGGCATGTAGATGAGTATAGCTCCATCATACGTCTAAGAGCCTGCTGTGCATCAGCAGTAAGGTTGTCGCTTTCATCAAGGTGTATTATCTTGAAGCTAGCCCCACTTACAGAAGCTGTTCTGGCGAAGCTCTTTACCCTGGTTCTTATAGTGTCTATTCCACGCTCATCTGAAGCATTAAGCTCAAGGTAGTTCTCAGCAGCATGCTCTTCTCCAAATAGCTCGTTAGCCAAACATAGAGCTACCGTAGTCTTTCCAGTGCCAGGGGGGCCTGCAAATAGGAGATGTGGTATAGTCCCTCTCGACACAAACCCCTTCAGAGCAGCTATCACTTCCTTGTGGCCACAGACTTCATCTAGTCTCCTAGGTCTGTACTTTTCTACCCACAGCTCAAGCTCTGCCATAACCAACCCCAGCTAGGAAAGCTTTATTACTAGTAAGATAGGCTCTTTATTTAGTTAACCCAAGGGATGAAAGCAATGCTGTTCCCAGTACGCTGCTTCACCTGCGGCAAACTGATAGGAGACAAGTATGAGGAATATGTGAAGCTGATAGCTGAAGGGTATACTCCTAAGGAGGCTTTAGACGAGCTTGGAATAAAGAGATACTGCTGCAGGAGGCACTTCCTTACGGATGTTGAGATAGCAAGAGAAGTCACGGTGTATTCTCTCGGCAGGAGGGAGGATTATGGCCGAGCAGGAGAGAGTTAAGGAATTTCTCGTCCCCCAGGAGCTATACCTGAGCGCTGGAGTACACGTAGGTACTTCAATAAAGTACAAGGACATGATGAAGTTTGTTTACAAGATCAAGGACAACGGTCTTGCGATACTAGACCTCAACAAAGTAGATGAGAGGCTTAGAGTCCTTAGCAGAGCTCTTGCAAGATACGGGCCAGATGAGGTGCTAGCTGTAACAGGAAGGATTTATGCATTCAGGCCGGTGAAAAAGTTTGGAGAAGTTACTGGGATAAGAACTATGATTGGAAGAGTACTACCTGGAACTCTAACCAATCCAAGCTCACCCTCATACTGCGAACCTGAGGTGGTCTTCCTATCAGATCCTAGAGTAGACAGACAGATACATGAGGAAGCAGTTAAAATGGGAATACCAGTCTTTGCTCTCTGCGATACAGATACATCAACAGCCTATATAGACCTCGTTGTCCCATGCAATAATAAGGGAAGGAAATCGCTCGCCCTAGTTTACTGGATATTGGCAAGGCAGGTCCTTAGAGAAAGGGAGGAAATAGGGCCGGAAGAGGATATAGGATATAAGTGGGAAGACTTCGTAACACAAATAGTTGGTGTGGAGTGATGATAAGATATCCAGCGGTTGCGGGACTCTTTTACCCAGGAGATGAAAAAAGCCTTAAGCAGGCTATAGAGCAGTGCTTTAAGGGAAGCAGGGGGCCAGGATGCATACCAGAGGTAAAGGAAAGCAAGCCTAGCACAGTGGTCAGCCTTATAGTACCTCATGCTGGCCTCCAGTATAGTGGAGAAGTAGCAGCACACAGTTATGCAGCTCTAGCAGAAGATGGAACACCACATACAGCAGTAGTAATTGGACCAAACCACACAGGGATAGGGGCGAGAATAGCGGTATCACCACATACAGCATGGAAAACACCATTAGGAGAGGTTAAAGTTGATACAAAGCTAGCTGAACAGGTAGTAAGTGAAGCAGCATACGCCGAGTTTGATGAGTTAGCACACGAAAGAGAACACTCCATAGAAGTCCAGCTGCCATTTCTGCAATATCTGTTCAAAGACCAGCTGAAGATAGTTGCAATAACTATGATGGACCAGTCTCTTACCGCTGCTAAGGACCTAGCTCAGGCTCTGGAAAGGACGCTGACACCAGGAGAACATGTCCTCATAGCCACCTCTGATCTGACACATTATGAGCCCCATGATGTAGCCGTCAGAAAGGACTCTGAGGTAATAGACAGCATATTAAGGCTATCAGCAGGCGAGATAGTGGATGCAGCACGGAAGAGGGGATACACAGTATGTGGATATGGGGCTATAGCAACAGCAGCACTTTACAGCCTTAAGAAGGGGGTAAAACGGGGGGAGCTCCTAAAGTACTCAACAAGCGGTGATGTTACAGGAGACCTCTATGCGGTAGTGGGCTATGCAGCTATAGCTTATAAGAAAGCCCAGCTCTGAAGATCAAGCAGTCTTCCTCTACAACTCAATACGCAACTGCAACCTTTAAAAGCAGCCGATAGGAGTGAGCTATGGGACGGTGAGAAGATGAGTAAGCCTTCATATGCACGATTTGATGTCCCACCAGAGCTAGCTGAGAAGCTGTACGAGATAGTAGAGCTCAGCAGGACTACAGGAGGAAAGATAAAGAAGGGAGTGAACGAGGTCACAAAGGCCGTTGAGAGAGGAGAAGCTAAGCTTGTCGTGATAGCACTTGACGTCGACCCAGAGGAGATAGTCGCCCACCTCCCACTGCTATGCGAAGAAAGAAAAATACCATATGCATATGTCCCAGAGAAGAAGAGGCTGGGACAAGCTGCTGGAATAGAGGTTGCAGCCTCATCAGCATGTGTATGCGACCCAGGTAATGCAAGTGAGCTTTTAAAGGCAATAATAGATAAGATAAAGGAGATAAAGGGAGAATAAGGTGTAGGAGATGTCTCAAGAAGATGCATGGCCTGCTGAAGTAATCGAGATTCTAGGTAGGACTGGAGTAGCAGGGGAAGTCACCCAGGTTAGAGTAAAAGTGCTTGATGGCCCAGATAAGGGAAGAGTACTTATAAGGAACGTCATGGGACCTGTTAAAGTGAGCGACATCCTGATGCTGAGAGATACCGAGATAGAAGCAAGGAAAATCGGTAAGTAAGGTGTAATATAAGATGTACAGCAGGAGAGTAAGGTGCACATTCTGTGGAGAGCAGGCGAAGCCAGGATATGGGGTCTATTACGTAAAAAATGATGGAACAGTACTGTACTTTTGCTCTAGAAAGTGTAGGATAAGCTACCTACACCACAGGAGGTCTCCTAAGAAGACAACATGGGTTATCAAGAAGAAAAAGGAAAGAGGCCTAGTTTAAAAGTAGGCTATAACCCTACCTCTAACAGATACAGCTTACCCTGGTGGACGCATTGAGCAATAAAGGAGAGCTTAGACAAGCCATAGTTGCGGTTCTAGGGCATGTAGACTCAGGCAAGACAACGCTCCTAGACTACATAAGGAAGACACGTGTAGCCGCTAGAGAGGTAGGAGCCATAACACAGCATGTCGGATGCTCAGAGGTCCCTATAGATGCCATAGAGAAGGTTGCTGGAGTCCTACTGGATAGGTTCAAGCTAAGAGGGAAGCTTAGGCTTAGAGGGCTTCTGTTCATAGATTTGCCAGGACACGAGGCATTTACGAATCTTAGGAGAAGAGGAGGAAGCTTAGCTGATATAGCAATTCTCGTGATAGACATAATACAGGGGGTGCAGCCCCAGACAATAGAGTCTATAAACATCCTGAAAGCAAGAAGAACACCATTCGTGATAGCACTCAACAAGATAGACAAAGTCCCTGGATGGAAAAGCATCAGTGGAGCAAACTTCCTAGACACATACGAGAAGCAATCAAGCACAGCTAAGCAGTACATGGATCAGAGACTCTATAGGATAGTTGGCGAACTCTCTAACCTCGGAATAGATGCTGAGAGATATGACCTCGTGACAGACTTCTCCAAGCAGACCCCAATAGTGCCAACTAGCGCAGTAACCGGAGAAGGAGTCGCAGATCTGCTGGTAGTTTTGCTAGGGCTTTCACAGAGGTTTCTGGCAGATAGACTCACTTTAAAAAGCAGAGAGGGTATTGGAACAATACTTGAGGTTAAAGAGGAGAGGGGTACAGGAACCGTCATAAACGTCCTTTTATATGATGGATTTATCCAGAAAGGAGACTATCTGGTAGTTGGAGGCAAAGACGGGGCTTTCATAACAAAGGTGAAGAACATCCTAATGCCTAGGCCACTAGATGAAATAAGAGACCCAAGATACAAGTTCAGAAGTGTATCAAGGGCTGTGGCAGCTAGTGGTGTGAAGATAATCGCAGCAGACCTGGATAAGGCGCTAGCTGGTGCACCAGTGTACGCAGTCAGAACAGAGGAGAGAGCACATGAGGTATTAGAGATGGTAGAGAAGGAAGTCAAGTCTATAGTGATATCGACAGATAAGATAGGAGTTATAGTGAAAGCTGATACCCTTGGAACACTAGAGGCCCTTGTTGAGCAACTTAAAAAGATGAATGTCCCAATTAGGAAGGCAGATATAGGCCCTGTCTCAATGGGGGACGTAACCGAGGCCAGAGCAGTCAGAGAGACGGAGGAAGTATATTCATGCATAATATGCTTCAACGTCGACGCCCTTCCAGGCGTAGAGGAAGTAGCAGCAGCACATGGCATTACAATACTCAAGGACAGGATAATCTACCAGCTCTTAGAAAAAGTTGAGAAGTACCTCAAGGAGGCTAGGGAAAGCAAGCTAAGGAAGATAACACAAGAAATACCTCTCCCAGCCAAGATAAGAGTTCTACCAAAGTACGTGTTCCGGAGAAGCAAGCCTGCAATAGTAGGAGTAGAGGTGCTAGAGGGAAGACTTATCCCCGGGACACCTCTAATCCACCCATCAGGTAGAGAGGTTGGGAAAGTACATCAGATCCAACATGAAGGCAAGCCTCTGCCAGAAGCTAGGAAGGGAGATAGAGTAGCAGTATCGATAATCGGAGCAACAGTCGGAAGGAACCTCCGTGAAGGAGATATACTGTACTCTAACATAAGCTTCGAGAATATACAGATCCTCAAGAGCAAGCTGAAGGATTATTTGAGCGAGAGTGAAATAAAGTTGTTAAATGAGATACAAGCCATGAAAATCAGGCTTATTACGAGAGGTGAGCTGTAATGGGAAAGATGGTACTAGATATATCAGACCCCAAAACGGGGAAAGCATACCACCTGGAGTTAGCTGAAGACGATCCTAGGAGAAATGCCTTACTAAGACTACGAATTGGAGACAGGGTGGCAGGAGAAGCTCTAGGGCTGAGAGGATACGTCCTCGAGATAACAGGAGGATCAGATTTAGCAGGATTCCCCATGAGACCCGACATACCAGGCCCTGGAAGGAAGAGAATTCTGACAAGCAGAGGGCCAGGGTATAGACCTAGGAGAAAAGGTGAGAGAAGAAGAGTTACAGTTAGAGGGAATGAAATCTCAGAAGATATAGCCCAGGTCAACTTGAAGATTGTGGAGTATGGAGAGAAGCCTCTTGAAGATCTACTAGAGAAGCTGAAGGGAGGTGAGGAGGATATCAGTAAGGAGGCTTAAGCAGCCTATAATGAACATAGGGACAGCAGGCCATGTTGACCACGGGAAGTCGACGCTCACACAAGCAATTACAGGAATATGGCCTGAAAGACACAGCGAAGAGCTCAAAAAGGGTATAACAATCAGGCTAGGGTATGCTGATGCTACCATAAGGAGGTGCCCAAGCTGTCCAACACCTCAAGCTTACACCACAAGCAAGAAGTGCCCATACTGTGGGAGCGAAACCGAGGAGAGGAGGAAAATATCGATAGTAGACTGCCCTGGACACGAGACGCTGATGGCTACAATGCTCGCAGGGGCTACAATAATGGATGCAGCTCTGCTTGTAATAGCAGCAAATGAAAAATGCCCTCAGCCTCAAACTAGAGAGCACTTAGCTGCACTACAAATCATGGGTGTAGATAAAATCATAGTAGTTCAAAACAAGATCGAGCTGGTAGATGACAAGAGGGCTCTAGAGAACTTCCACGAAATAAAGGAGTTTGTAAAGGGAACTATTGCAGAGAAAGCCCCTATAATACCGATGTCCGCCCTACATAAAGGCAATTTGGACATACTGCTGATGATGCTGGTTGAAAAAATACCAGAGGTACAAAGAGATACAAAGGCCACACCTAGGATGTACGTGGCAAGGTCATTTGACGTAAATAGGCCAGGGACCACAGTTGATAAGCTAATAGGCGGGGTAATAGGCGGAACTATAATACAAGGGAAGTTCTCTGTCGGAGACGAGATAGAGTGCAGACCAGGAGTGAGAAGGAATGGTAAGTATATGCCGCTAAGGACTAAGATAGTGAGCTTAAGGTGCGGAAATGAGGAGCTTGATGAAGCAGTTGCAGGCGGGCTTGTTGCAGTTGGAACAAAACTTGACCCAGCATTAACTAAGTCAGATGCGCTGATGGGCAACGTGGTAGGCCCGCCAGGAACCCTGCCTGAGGTATTAGACGAACTCACGATAGAGACGCACTTGATGAGCAAAGTTGTCGGGCTGCCAAATGAGGTTAGCGTCGAGAAACCCAAGCTTGGAGAAATCTGGGCATTAAATGTCGGAACCGCAATGACAGCAGGTAAGATAGTGAAAATCAGGGGGAACGAAATACAGCTCAAGCTCCTTCTCCCGGTCTGTGCAGAGGAGGGGCAGAGAATAGCGATCTCAAGGAAAATAGCTGGCAAGTGGAGGCTAATAGGGTATGGAATAGTCTCATAGTGGTGCGGCCGCCGGGATTCGAACCCGGGTCGCCGGCTTTCCTCTTCATAATGGAGGGCCGGCATCCTATCCAGGCTAGACTACGGCCGCACCAGGTGCGGGGGGTGGGATTTGAACCCACGAACCCCTAAGGGACAGGGTACCCTAGACAGCTCCTAAGCCCTGCGCCGTTGGCCAGGCTTGGCGACCCCCGCACCAAGTCAGGTTGGTACTATCCAGTTAATAAGAATTTATGTATCCTGAACATAACCTTAAGTTGTGGAGAAGAGCAAGATGAAGGAGAGAACAAGACTTACAAGATACCTGAGAGAAGCTATAAGGGAGTATTGGGGGGATAGCAAGGGAATTGAAGAGAAGTTTGAGGCTGTTGGAATACTTTCCTCTGATGACCTAGTATATGTCAACATAGATGAAATATCAAAACAGACTGGAATAGATGTTAAGGAGTTAGCTGAGTTTCAGGCCAGATACACTCCAGCGTTCCTTACAAAAGCTAGAGAAGAGCTCAAAAGGGTTAGGAAGATGTATGAAGAACAGATCAGGTGGCTCAGGAAAAGGATTGGAGCAGAAGAAAGACCTATGCTTCCATTACCAGTCCAGAAAAGGCTTAGAGCTGCCAAGGATGCCGCAAAGGACACGCTGAATGCAGCTTCTAGGCTACTTCCGTTGGCTTTAACTGATGAGAAGCAGAGCATAGATATGAGGAAAGTGGTAGATGGAATAGGAGAAGTATGCGACTGCACTATGACCCTGGCGAGGAGGCTTGAGGACCTGATTTTCAGCTTGAAGAACTTGGGAGTAGATATTAGGGAGGCAGACGCCCTGAACAGTGAGGTGAATGGGCTTTATGAAATGGAAAGAGAACTGGAGGAAGAGCTTAAGGGGGAAGTCGACTTAAGCTCCATAAGAGCTGTGATCTCTGCGCTATCATCAGCTGCACAGACTGTTCTAGGAGTCATAGAGGCTATAGAAGAGCAAATGAGGAGAGTAAGATCTGAGAAATCCGATGAGGTGAGAAAGCTTAGAGAGAGGCTTGAGAAGGCACTTGATGAGAGGAATAAGGCGAGATTGGAGCTGGATAAGAGGAACAGAGAGATATTAAGGCTAAGGAAGCTCATTGAGATGCTAAATGAAGACATAAAGCGGACTAAAGCCGAAAACGCGAAGCTAAAAAAGGTTGTTAGAGACGTTCTAGGTGAGGTACTAGACTAATCATGTACCTTCTCTAACTCACCAAGACACTCCCATATCTTAATTCGAGTTGTTGAAGGCATGTTCATGTCCATGCTTATTTCATCAAGCATATGAGCAGCTATGCCAGCCTTAACTCCATCCGACTTATCTGTAGAGAGAAGTACTTGAATAACATCTGACACGGTCTTCCTTATGTTACGTGGAACACCTGTATCTTTGACTATGGACTGTAGTATACCAATAACCTTCTCTATACGCTCTTTGTTAGAAGCACTCACAGAATATCACCCAGAATAGCATGTGAGCCAGCAGTTAAATACATTTATATTCTGATTACAGCATAAGCCAGATTGATTGAAAGATGGATGAGAGAAGCATAGAGAAGGTACTAGCGGAAGTACTCAAATCCGGTGGAGACATACTAGCAGAGGTCTGTCCGAACTGTAGGGTACCCCTAGTGAGAGTTAGAGGAGAAGTATACTGCCCGAAATGCGGCAAAAGAGTTCTACTTGTTAAGACCGACTACGAAGCCATCGCCCAGAGAAGGAGGCTCATACTGGAGGAGTTGGAGGATATATTACTAGTTCAGCTCGATAAGGCTGCTAGATCGCTTAAAGAAGATCTAGACGAGGATCAGCTGAGGAGCATCATCTACCTACTCGATGCTCTCAAGAGGACGGAGGACGTAAAGAAGTCTGTTAC
>QMWA01000021.1 GCA_003661385.1 Thermoproteota archaeon
CAGCCTCTTATTTGTGTCCTCTGCAAGCCCGTACCCTGAAAACTGTCTCATTGTCCATATTCTTGCTCTGTACATTGTTGGGTGTATTCCTCTTGTGTATGGGTATTTTCCTGGTAGCCCTAGCTTTTCTAGGTAGGTTCCTTTCACGTCTAGTGGTGTGTATACTCTTTTTAGGGGGATTCCGCTTGGTGTCTTGAACTCCTTCTTGCGCTCTGGGAGCTTCCTCAAGTACTCCTGGACAAGCTTAGACTCCCACTCCTCAACCTCCCTCAAAAGACCCTCAACAGACAAAAAACCACCCCTACTTGCTGTACTTCCTGAAGAGCTCCCTGAATATCACCATCCTCTGTATCTCATTAGTTCCCTCATATATTTCAAATATTCTGCAGTCTCTATAAGCCTTCTCTGGGGTAGGTAGGGCCTTTATCGGCGTGTATTCCTCGTCCATCATGAAGCCTCGCCCACCGAAGACCTGTATCGCCCTATGTGCAGCCCACGTTGCGACTTCAGTTGCATAGCACTTCGCCATTGAGGCAGGTAGGGTCACCATCCTCCTGCTTATCTTCCCTCTTATCGCCAGGTCTCTAAGGTATGCTGCCCTGTATGTCAGTAGCCTAGCTGCATCTATCTTGGTTGCCATGTCAGCTATCATCCACTGGATTGCTTGGAACTCAGCTATCTTCTTCCCAAACTGCTCTCTCCGCCCTGAGTACGCTATGGCTTGTTCAAGGCAGCTCTGAGCTACCCCAACTGCCTGGGCTGCTACACCACAGCGCCCGTGGTCCAGAGCATCTAGGGCAACGTATATGCCCTTGTTCAGCTGGCTAGGGCCGCCTAGTATGTTCTCCTCTGGTACGGCCACATTCTCGAACTTTATCTCGCTAGTCGGTGTTGCTTTGAGCCCCATCTTCTTCTCCTGCTTCGGGTAGGATACCCCCTCAGTCCCCCTCTCGACTATGAACACTGTTATACCACGAGCCTTAGCCTCTGGAGCAGTCTTAGCGAACACTAGCAGTATGTCCGCTATGTTCCCGAGCATTATGAACTTCTTGTGCCCATTTATCACGTACTCCCCTCCCTTCTTCACAGCTGTTGTCTCTATCGAGGCCACGTCGCTGCCCCACTTAGGCTCCGTGAGTGCATAGGACCCAACTTTCTCTCCTCTCAGTATTGGAGGCAAGTACTTCTTCTTCTGCTCCTCAGTCCCATACATGAGGATCGGGTTGCAGACGAGTGTCGGAGTGTAGTCTACTAGGACGCTGAATGTCCCACATACCCTAGCTATCTCCTCTATCGTGACTACCTCAGTCAGGAAGCTCTCTCCTCTCCCACCATACTCCTTGGGGACGTGCTCAGCTAGAAGCCCTCTCTCACCTAGCTTCCTGTATATGTCCCATGGGAACACCTTGCCCAGCCCATCTAGGTTTTCCTCTTCATACTTCTGCCTGAGCGGGGCAAGCTCTTTCTCAGCGAACTCCCTGACCTTAGCTCTGTGCTCCTCAAGCTCCGGGGTGGCTAAGGGGCTATACAAGCTAACCTCAGACATGAGGACACCAAGGGGCCTATGGTCATGCTGCTTAAAGGCTTTAACCTGATTCCGTGTAGTATGCTCTGCGTTTCTACCAGTTACAGCCTACAGATAATGCTTTAATGTAGGCTGTAGGCTGGGTTGCTGGGGTGAGCTCTTGGAGTTTACTTTCACAAGCAAGCAGGAGATGCTTAGGAAGGCTGCTAGGGAGTTTGCTGAAAGGGAGGTTGCTCCGAGAGTGCAGGAGATGGATGAGACAGGCGAGGTTCCGATGGACCTGGTCAAGAAGATGTTTGACCTGGGCTTCGGTGGCCTACTGATCCCCCAGGAATACGGCGGCAGTGGAATGGGGCATGTTGCGAGGATGATTGTAATAGAAGAGATAAGCAGAATCTCTCCTCCACTAGGGTTCACGCTCCAGATAGTACACCTCGGCCAGGCTCCAGTGATCTACTTTGGCAGTGAGGAGCAGAAGCGCAAGTGGCTCCCTGAGCTAGCTAAGGGTGCGCTTATAGCATCCTCTGCTGTGACAGAGCCTACTGGAGGGTCTGATGTCCTCGGCATACAGACCACAGCTAGGAAGGAGGGAGATGAGTGGGTTATCTCAGGTAGGAAGTGCTTCATAACAAACGCCCACTTCTCAAACATACATGGTGTGCTAGCCAAGACAGGAGATAGGGAGTTCAGCTACTTCATGGTCGAGGCTGACAGGCCTGGAGTCAAGCTAGGCAGGAAAGAGGACAAGTTCGGGCTGAGAGGCTGCGTCACTGGAGAGATAGCTTTTGACGAGGTCAGGGTTCCAGAGGAGAACCTTGTCGGCTCGCCTGGCAAGGGCCTTAGAGTCGCGCTGGCTTCGATAAGCAATGTCGGGAGGCCTGGTGTAGCTGCTGTAGCCCTAGGCATACTAAGGAGGTGCCTAGAGGAGGCTGCCAAGTACGCTAAGGAGAGAAAGCTCTATGGGAAGCCTATATCAGACCTCCAGGCAATCCAGTGGAAGCTAACAGACATCTACATGGACTACCAGACATCCTGGCTTCTAGTCTACTATGCTGCCTGGCTTAGAGACCAGAACATCAGGGTTGACGCTGAGAACGCGATGTGCAAGCTCTGGGCTACAGAGGCAGCAGTCAGAGCAGCAAAGTTGCTCACAGAGGTCTTCGGAGCCTATGGCGTCCTGAGAGAGTATGTGCCACAGAGGCTCCTAAGAGATGCACAAGTGCTGATACCCTCAGCTGGAACCTCGGATATAATGAGGGTAGTGATGGCTAGAAAAGCTCTCGAGTTCTCCCCATAGCAACCACCCCCATATTTGGTGAAGCAGGTGCCATACGAGCTGGTAGTCTGTATAAAGCAGGTACCTGACCCCAGGTTCATCAGCAGAATAAGAATAAACCCTGAGACGAAGACTATAATCAGAGAAGGAGTACCAGCTGTCATAAACCCGCTAGACAAGCATGCCCTGGAGGAGGCTCTCAGAATAAGAGAGCAGCACGGTGGCAGGGTAACAGTGGTCTCAATGGGCCCTCTACAGGCTGAAGACGCCTGTAAAGAGGCTCTGGCGATGGGAGCTGACAGAGCAGTGCTCATCACAGACCGAAGGCTTGCTGGCTCAGATACCCTAGCAACAGCTCTTGCGCTTTCAAAGGCGATCAGAAGGATAGGAGGCTTTGACCTGGTTCTCTGTGGAGCTGAGACTGTAGATGGGAGCACAGGCCAAGTGCCTCCTCAGCTGGCTGAGTTCCTAGGTGTGCCGCATGTGACGAGAGTCTTCTCCCTAGCCTTGAAGGGTAGGGAAGCTGAAGCCAAGGCTGCACTGGAATACGGGTATAGGAGGGTCTTGCTGAGGCTGCCAGCTGTGGTGTCAGTCATAAGGGAGATAAACGAGCCTAGGATACCATCTGTATCTGGGATACTAAGAGCCCACCAGATACCAGTTGAGAAGTGGACCATAGAGGACATAGGCTTGAGCGAAGATGAAGCTGGCATCAAGGGCTCTCCGACAATAGTCTCAGATGTCTATGAGATCGAGGTGAGAAGGAAGCGAGAGGTGTTCCAAGGGCCTCCTGAGGAGGCTGCCAGGTGGCTCTTCGAGAGGATAGTGTCGGTGCTGGGTGGGTGAGATTGGAGCTCTGGGTTTACGCTGAGCAGAGGAGGGGCAAGCTGGTGTCAGCTTCCCTAGAGCTGCTTGGGCTAGCCAGAGGGATCGCAGATAAAGCGAGATGGGCTCTATCATCTGTTCTGCTGGGGCATAACGTCGAGGTGCTCTGCAAGGAGCTCATAGCACACGGGGCTGATAGGGTGTATCTAGTGGAGCACCCTCTCCTGGAGCTCTATCAGTGTGAGCCCTACTCACGTATCCTAGCTAAGCTAGCCTCTGAGGCTAAGCCTGAAGCTATCCTCTTCCCCCATACAGCTGTAGGGTCTGACCTGGCTCCGAGGGTGGCAGCAAAGCTGAGGACAGGTTTATCAGCGCACGTTGTAAACATCGAGCTGGATGAGAGAAGGCTTCTCAGGCAGATAGTCCCAGGGTTCGGTGGCAGCATAATGGCTGTAGTACTGTGCCCAGAGAGGCGCCCTCAGATGGCCACCATAATGCCTGGAGTAGCTAGGAAGCCTAAGCCAGACTGGAGTAGGAGAGGTGAGGTGATAAGAGTCGAGGAGGAGGTCTCTGAGGAAGAGCTGAGAGCTAGGACGCTAGAGCTCGTGGAGGAGCCTCCAGAGGAGAAGCCACTAGAGGAAGCTGACATCGTTGTAGCTGGAGGCTGGGGCCTGAGGTCGAGGGAGGGGTTCAGGATCGTAGAGGAGCTAGCAGAGGCCCTGTCAGCTGCAGTAGGCGGGACGAGGCCTGCCCTAGATGAGGGGTGGATCAAGCCACACCAGATGATTGGGCACAGCGGCAAGACTATAAGGCCAAAGCTCTACATCGCGATAGGGATATCAGGTGAGATGCACCACACGGTAGGGATACTGGATTCTGGCGTCATAGTAGCTGTGAACAACGACCCCTCTGCTCCAATATTTGAAGTTTGCGACTATGGCGTTGTGGGAGATGCTTTCGAGGTCATTCCAAGGCTGACCTCGATGCTAAGGGAGCTCAGAGGAGCCCAGCTGAAGCAAGAGCCTTGACCACACGCCCAACTCTAGCTCCAAGTTCCCTAGCCCAGCTCAAAGCCATCTCGTCATCTACAGCTCTCCTCCATCCTTTCTCTCCTTGAAGGCTTGAAACCACCATGCACGGTGAGCTTGTAGGGTCTCCTAGATTCCCCACTATGATCATGCCATGTGCCAGCCCAAACCTTAGGATGGAGTCCACAACGAACTCTCCTCCACCGCACCTGAGGCCTGCAACAGCCATCGCCGCCAGGACCTTGCCTGCTAGCTTATTTCCAGCCATCTTGAGAGGCCTAGTCCTATCCATGAAGTTCTTGAGGATCCCTGGGACAGCCCCCCAGTAGGATGGTGCACAAATTATCACACCCTGAGCTCCTAGGATAGCTTCAGCTAGCTTTGGCATGTCATCTCTCTCATCAATGGGGCAAGGCTTCCCCTTCAGGCATGTTCCGCATCCGCTACAGGGTTCTATCCTGTAGTCTGCTAGCCTGATCAAGGTGGTCTCAACTCCCTCCTCCTCAGCCCCCCTCAGGCTCTCCCTCAGAAGCACCTCGGTGTTCTTACCAGGCCTAGGTGAACCAGACATCCCTGCTATGAGAAGGCTTCTATGCCTCAAGCAACCCTATGGGGATAAGCCAACCTTATTAAAATCCAGCTGAAGAGGTCAGCTGGGGCTTTAAGCTTGCCAGAGGATGATGTTAGGAAGCAGATGGAGTATCTTGTTAACCCACGTAGCATAGCTGTCATAGGTGCCTCAAGAGACCCTGGGAAGGTGGGGCATGCAATAGTCAGGAACCTGCTTGACATAGGCTACAAGGGTAAAGTCTACCCGGTGAACCCAAAGGCCTCAGAGATACTTGGCCTCAAAGCCTACCCCTCAGTGCTAGATATCCCAGATGAGGTTGATAATGCCGTGCTAGCTGTCCCAGCTAGGATCGTTCTAGCGGTGCTAGAGGAGTGTGGGAAGAAGGGAGTTAAGACTGTGACCATAATATCAGCCGGTTTCAAGGAGACTGGAGGAGAGGGAGTCAGGCTGGAGAAGCAGGTAGTTGAGATAGTCAAGAGGTATGGGATGAGGGCTCTAGGCCCAAACTGCTTCGGTGTGATAGACATCTGGAACAGAGTAAACACGACATTCGGCAGAGTACTTCCGCCCAAAGGCTACATATCCTTTGTCTCGCAGAGTGGCGCGATATGCATAGCTGTCCTCTACTGGGCTGTAAGGGAGAAGATAGGGTTCTCAAAGGTCATAAACCTTGGGAACAAGTGTGATGTAAATGAGACCGACCTCTTGACATACCTAGCTGAAGACCCTCAGACCAGGGTAGTTGCATTCTACCTGGAGAACATCCTTGAAGGCCAGAAGTTCATTGAGATAGCCAGAGAAGCTATAAGGAAGAAGCCAATTCTCGTGATAAAGTCAGGGAGGACGGAGGCAGGCTCCAGGGCAGCTGCATCCCACACAGGTAGCATAGCTGGGATGGATGCAGCATACGACGCTGCATTCAAGCAGACCAGAGTCCTGAGGTTCAGCAGGATCGACGAGATGTTTGATGCAGCAAGAGCTTTTGCGACACAGCCTCTACCCGAGGAGGGTGGGGCAGCCATAGTCACCAATGCAGGTGGAACAGGGGTGCTGCTAGCTGACGCCTGTGAGCTCAACAGGGTTCCACTGGCAAGATTCTCCACATCAACCATAAAGGAGCTTGAGAAGATCCTGCCTCCACATGCTAGCTTCAGGAACCCACTTGATGTCATAGGCGACACAGATGCCGAAAGGTACACTACAGCCCTCAAGATAGTCCTCAAAGACTCTTCTGTGGGCGCTGTCATAGCAAACATGCTCCCCACAGCCCTCCTAGACGTGGAGGAGACAGCTGAGATCATATCCAAGATCGAGACGAGGAAGCCCATCCTAGCATGCTTCATGGGAGGAGAGGAGATGCGGAAGGCCATCGAGATAGCGAGGGAGGCGGGCATACCAAACTATCCTGAGCCAGAGAGAGCAGTCAAAGCTCTAGCAGCAATGGTGAGGTATGCTAGAGCGCTAAAGGAGCCTCCTCCATCGCCTCCTCCGAGGTTCAAAGCTGATATCAAGCTCGCTAGAGAGGTGATAGAGAAAGCCATATCAGAGAAGAGAGTAAACCTCACTGAAGCCGAGGCCAAGACCATACTCAAAGCCTATGGCATCATGTACCCTGAGTTCAGGGTTGCGAGAAGCCTAAGTGAGGCAGTTAGCGCTGCAGTTGAGATAGGCTACCCTGTGGTGCTGAAGATACATTCACCTGACATACTCCACAAGACAGACATTGGCGGTGTGAAGCTGAACATAATGGACGAGGTAGAGCTGAGAAACGCCTACATCACAATGACAATGAACGCCAGGAAGTACGCGCCAAGAGCTAGAGTCTATGGTGTGACTGTGCATCAGCAGGTCCCTTCAGGGCTAGAGGTGATCGTAGGAGCCATAAGAGACCCGCAGTTTGGTCCCCTCATAATGTTCGGCCTCGGAGGCATATACGTCGAGGTCATAAGAGACGTGTCCTTTAGGGTAGCCCCCCTCTCACCTAGAGATGTAGATGAGATGATAAAGGAGATAAGAGGCTACCCACTGCTAGCTGGAGCCAGAGGAAGGCCTCCAGTCGACGTAGGCTTCATCAAGGAGGTGATATTGAAGGTTTCTCAGATGATGACTGAGCTACCTGAGATAGTCGAGCTAGACCTAAACCCCATAGTAGTTTATGAGAAGGGAGGCTACACCCTAGATGCTAGAGCTGTAGTCCACCCTATTGAGAGGTGAATGTGTTGAGTGTGTTCCTATGCATAGGAGGATGCGAGCCGAGCTCAGGAAAGACCATAGTCGCCCTCGCGATAGCTCTTAAGCTCAGAGAGCTCGGCTACAAGGTTTCATACCTCAAGCCCATAGGCCAGAACATAACGACAACAGAAGACGGCAGCCTGGTAGACGAGGACGCCAAGCTAGCTGTCTCAGTCCTAGAGCTGCCGCTGAAGCCACAGGAGCTCACCCCAATACTCTACCACGAGGACCTCACGCTGAAGTTCATGTTCAAAGGCCTCAGCGAAGAGGCTAAAGCCAAGATCCAGACTGCAGCTAAGGCAGCTTCTAAAGACGCTGATGTGACCATAGTCGAGGGGATGAGCAGGATATTCGATGGCATGTCAACTGGAGCGTCAATCTTAGACATATGCAAGGAGCTCGGCGGGAAACTCCTTCAGATATCATTCTATGAGCCACAGTACGTTGGAGACAAGCTTCTCCTAGCTAAGAGCCTAGCTGACAAGTACGGTGTTAAGATGATTGGAGCTGTTGTGACAGGTGTAGACGAGGCTTTAATCCCCAGGTTTGAGTGGGAGGTCCTCCCCCTGATAGAGCAGGGCGGAATAAAGGTTGTGGGCATAGTCCCATTGCTGAGAGAGCTGACCCCCCTCACGGCAGGTGAGATAGCGAGCATACTGAACGCTGAGGTGATAGCTGCTCGAGACCACCTAGATAACGTCGTGAAGGAGCTCCTGGTTGGAGCATGGACCGTTGAGAAGGCTATGAGGTACCTGAGGAGGGCCATGGACTATGCTCTGGTGACTGGAGGCGACCGGACGGACCTGCTGCTAGCTGCGCTTGAAACCCCTGTATCTTGTCTCATACTGACTGGAGGCTTCTATCCTGACCAGCATGTGCTAACTAGAGCTGAAGAGAAGGGTGTGCCCGTGGTGCTCTCGAGGTTCGATACCCTTACCACAACCAGACGCATAGATGAGCTGGCCTTCAGGCTAGACCCAAGCAACATAGGGAGGATAAAGAGGATAGCTTCAAGTGTCTCCAGGAGGATAGACATAAACGCGATCCTAGAGTCACTTAGCCTCCAGGGGTAGCTGCATGAAGATAAGGGTTCTTGGCGACGGCTACTTCAAGCTTGACAAGAGCTACCTGGTGTACACGAAGTACATGGGAACCATATACAAGGCATGCTTCAACGTACTGTACGTGGAGGCTGGTGGAGAGCGGATCCTAGTAGACACAGGAATAGGGGAGCTACCAGAGAAGTACAGGAAGTTCTACCCCGTGGAGAGGAAGCCAGAGGAGGCGCTTGAAGCTCGGCTTAAGTCCATTGGAGTAGAGCCAGGCAAGATAACCCTGGTCATAAACACACACCTACACTTCGACCACTGTGGAAACAACAAGCTTTTCAGGAATGCCACGTTCCTAGTTCAAGTAGATGAGCTCAGATATGCATACTACCCTGACAGGTTCATGAAGGGAGGGTACATAAGAGAGCAGTTTGACATACCTGGCATCAGCATAGAGCCTCTCTACGGCTATAGAGAGGTGGTTGAAGGTGTGGAGGTCATACCAACCCCTGGCCACACCCCAGGCCACCAGTCAGTTGTGCTGACTAGAGATGATGGCGTTCAAGTGGTCTTCTGTGGTGATGCTGCCCCTCTGAGCGAGAACCTAGAGAGGGAGAACATACCTGGCATAGTATACAGCCCGGTCTCAGCTCTAGAGTCAATAAAGCTGCTGAAGCAGCTGAGAGCTGACGTGTATATCTACCCTCATGAGCCTATACCGCCAGATAAGCTCAAGCTGATCGAGCAAGGTTAAAGAGACAGGGCAGCTAGCTCATCTAGGCTGATGATGAAGCCAAACTGCAGCGACAAGTGGGCGCTGAGAGAGCTGAGGCCTACCCATACATCTTGCTGATGTTCAGCACGGTCTCCAGTAGGACTCTCCCAGTGACCTCAAGGCTCTCTGGGCACACCTTATCTGGCGTGTCCTGTGTGGTGTGCCAGTATGGGTACTTGAAGTCTATGATGTCTACTGCCTTTATCCCCCGCCTTATGAAGGGCCAGTGGTCATCATACACTGTGTACCCGACTACAGGCCTAAAGTAGCTGCTATACCCTAGCTCCTGAGCTATCTGCCAGATCAAGTCCACAAGCCTGGGTGCTGCCTCTACTGAAAGCCCCTCCATGTACACTGTCAGGTTACAGTCTCCAACCATGTCCACCAGTATCATCCCAATGGTTCTCTCAAGCTCCTCCTCGCTTAGCGAAGAGGCATATAGCTTAGAGCCTAGGAAGTAGTCTCTGAGAACCCCTGGCTCCCCCCAGTCCTCTGCGTCAAAGAACACTATCCTCAGCTCTATTGCGAGGTCATAGCCCCTGAGGGCTCTAGCCAGCTCTAGGAGCACAGCAACACCGCTAGCTCCATCATTGGCGCCAAGAATAGGATGGTTTCTCTTAGAAGGATCTGGGTCGTAATCTGCTCTAGGCCTCGTGTCGTAGTGCGCGCCCAAGATCAGGATCTTACCCCCCAGCTGCCCTGTGACTGCCTCTATGTTCACTATGGGGACTCTGTTCCCCCTGATGTCTACGTGGCTCCCGTTTTGGAACCTGACTACATACCCGTACTGCTCTAATACCTCTACAATGTACTTAATGCACTTCTCATGCTCTCTGGAGCCAGGTACTCGAGGGCCTATCGAGCACTGAGCTAAGACGTGCTTGTACGCCATCTCCCCGCTGAAGCCAGCATTGTGTAGCGTGACTGGGTGGTAGTGGTAGAGTGTGAGAGCTACTATGGCAGCTGCTATAGCTGATGCCCCTAGCAGCAGCTTTCTCCACTCTACCTGCCTTAGCATACTCCAAGCCACCCTAGCTCCTCGCCTTCAGGGCTCAGTACATCCACTATCGTAGCTACTCTCCTGCCTTCATCTAGAATACCTATGTACCTCAGCTTATAGGATGCTCCGCAGCTCCTACACTCGACTGGAAGCTCTTCTATCACCCTGTTTCCTTCAGTCCACCCCCTAGCTTCGCCTACAGCTATGTCGCTTGAATCACACTCTAAGCACCTATCTGTTCTGATCGGGTCAAACCCCCTAGTGCCAAGTGGGGCATATACTATGCTTGGCTTCTTCACCTTTTCACCCTCACATTCCCCATCCTGTTGAAGGAGTCTATGATTCCTACCACTAAATCAAGGGGAAGCCCGGTTTCCACCTTTATATCAAAGCAGGTCCTCTTCCCATCTACATGCTCTAGTATATCTCTACTCACTCCATCTACGCCAGAAAGAACCCTGACCCTATCTCTCTCAGTTGGGAAGTATGGTACAGCTTTAGCTAAGCTGAGCAGCTCAACCCCAGCAGGAGGAGGCAGCTCCTCGGATGTAATGAAGCACTCTGGGTCAGATACCTCGTAAAGAGTGAGCAAAGCGCCTCTACTCCATATGTCCTGGAGTTCTCCCCTACCATAAGCTGCTATTGGAGGTGTGCTCTGCCCCCTTCTTTCAAACAGGTATAGGCTCGTCTCTGCTGTGGTCACCATCAGCCCAGTTTCCATCTCGAGGAGATCGCTATAGAAGCTCAGTACGTCAAGTTTGCTCACTGGCATGGGTGGGGATAGCTCTCTAGTAAACATTGCTTTCAGCGCATCTTTGGGCAGCATGTATGCTGACATCTCAGCTTCACTTAGTGAAGATGCTATGAACCAGGCTTTTTCCCCCTTAAGCTCCTCCTCTCCTCTTCTGAAGCTTACGTAAACAGGCTTGGATGCTGATATGATCATGAAGCCTCCTACACCTGCTGACTTCAGCTCTATGAGCACAAGCTTGTCTCTCGGAGCTATCTCAACCGCTATAGGTGGGGGTATACCCCGAGTTTCAAACAGTTTTTCTCCTCTAGCTGCGGCTTCCATGCTATCCTCACACATGTCTAGCTGTGGCTTTTATACTGTTTTTGGATCATTTTTTAACTGAATCGTTAAATTCTTGCCCTATTCACAGGAGGCTAAAGGAGATACCTAAGCCTGTAAGCCAAACTCAAGAGAGCACTTAAGCTGTTTATCTTCCGCTTTTCACTGCAAACCTTTAAATTGCAGGTTATAGACCCTAGATGGCAGTGATGGCATGCCTTTCACAGAAGCTAAGCCAGCTAGGAAACCAATAGTCCCTAGAGCAGAGGTTAAGCTAAGGGAAGTAGAGATCGTGATAATAGAGAGTAGGTGCAAGGAGTGTGGCTACTGCATTGAGTTCTGCCCTAGAGGTGTTCTAGAGAAGTCTGAGAAGTTCAACGAGAGGGGCTATCACCCACCTTACGTGAAGTACCCAGAGCTCTGCGTGGGGTGCGGCCTCTGCGAGAGAATATGCCCAGACTTCGCGATCTACTTGAGAGAGGTGTCCTAGCTGCCAGCCAAAACCGTTCTTTCAGGAGTACACTTCGAGCAGGGCAACTGGGCTTGCGCAGAGGGCGCCATAGCAGCAGGCTGCAGGTTCTTTGCAGGCTACCCAATAACCCCCTCAACTGAGATAGCTGAGAGGATGTCGAGACGCCTCCCAGAGGTTGGAGGCGTATACATCCAGATGGAGGACGAGCTTGCATCCCTTGTAGTAGTCATAGGTGCATCTCAGGCTGGAGCCAAGGCGATGACGGCCACAAGCGGCCCTGGGTTCAGCCTGATGATGGAGCAGCTAGGCCTTGCCATAATGACCGAGACTCCCTGTGTCCTGGTCAACGTGATGAGAGGAGGGCCAAGCACAGGCCAGCCTACCAAGGCAAGCCAAGGGGATGTCATGCAAGCCAAGTGGGGGGCTCACGGGGACTACGAGATAATAGCGCTAGCTCCCTCCTCACCTCAGGAGTTTTTCGACTACACGATAGAAGCCTTCAACCTCTCAGAAACCTACCGGGTTCCTGTCATAGTGCTGGCTGATGAGCGTGTAGCCCACATGAGAGAGAAGGTTGTGATCCCACCTGAAGACGAGATTAAGGTTGTAAGCAGGAAGAAGCCTAGTGTCCCACCTGAGGAGTACCTCCCCTATGGTAGTGAGGAGCTTATTCCACCGATGGCATGCCTAGGTGAAGGCTATCGGGTACACATCACAGGCCTAACACATAACGAGAAGGGATACCCCGATATGAGTGGTGATGTGCATAGCAAGCTGATATGGAGGATATGCAACAAGATAAGGAGCAATGCGGAGAAGATATGGAGGTATAAGGTGATAGGCTCTGAGAGGCCGGAGGCGACCATAGTGGTCTACGGCTCAGCCTACAGGAGCGCAATAAGAGCGTTCAAGGAGGCCAGAAGGGAGGGCTTAAGCGTAGCTCTCCTAAAGATAGAGACTGTATGGCCGTTCCCAGAGAAGCCTCTGCTAGACCTCAGCGAGACCTCAAAGGGGTTCATTGTGGTCGAGATGAACACTGGGCAGATCCTCAGAGAAGTTCAGAGGGTAGCTGGCTCAAGTAGAGTAGAGTTCGTATCCCAGTTAGGCGGAGACCTCCCAGATCCACGTGGCATACTCACTAAGATTAGGAGGGTGCTTGACCATGCTTAAGCAGGTGCAGGTTGAACACCCCTTAGATCCCCTCCTACGCATAGATAGGATACCTCACATATGGTGTCCTGGCTGTGGTATAGGGATAGTGCTGAACGCCTTCTTGAGAGCTCTTAAAGAGCTCAACTTCGACATGGATAGGCTTGTAGTGGTCTCTGGTATAGGCTGTGCTGGGAGAGCAGCTGGCTACGTGAACGCAGACGGCTTCCACACAACTCACGGCAGGCCAATCCCATTTGCTACAGGAGTCAAGCTTGCAAAGCCCTACCTCAAGGTTGTGGTGTTCAGCGGAGATGGAGACCTGTTCGCCATAGGGGGAAACCACTTCATCCATGCAGCTAGACGCAACATAGACATGCTAGTCCTCTGTGTGAACAACCAGAACTACGGGATGACTGGAGGCCAGCTTGGCCCGACCACACCGCTTGACGCCAGGACTTCAACAAGCCCATACGGCAACATAGAGCACCCGTTCAACCTAGTCCACCTAGCAGCTGGAGCTGGAGCAGTGTACGTGGCGAGGTGGACGGTCCTTCATGTCAGGAGGATGACTGAGTCCATCAAGAAGGCTTTGCTGAAGAAGGGCTTCTCATTCATAGAGGTGATCTCCCCCTGCCCAACCCTCTTCGGCAGATATAACAGGATGGGGACAGGCTTAGACATGATGAAGCTCCTGGCCGAGAGGTCTGTTGTAATGAACTTCATAGATCCAGCTGAAGCAGTAGTAGACCTCAGAGACAAGATAGTTTGCGGGGAGTTTGTTGACACGGAGAAGCCAGAGTACACAGAGATGGTCTACCGCCTGATAAGGGAGAAGTCGGGTAGAGAGGTGACCTCCATTGTCGAGAGCTGAGGTTGTGATCGCCGGCTTCGGCGGCCAAGGCATAATGCTAGCAGGCTACATACTAGGCTACGCTGCCACAATATACGACAGGAAGAACGCTGTTCAAATGGAGTCCTATGGCCCTGAGGCGAGAGGTGGGGCAGCTAAAACCGAGCTCATAATCTCAACAGAGGAAATAGACTACCCCATAGTGGAGGAGCCCGATATACTGGTGGTCATGTCCCAGGAGGCTTACACAAGATACCACAGCAAGGTCAAGAGCAATGGCACCCTGATAATAGATGAGGATCTAGTCGACCTGACTCCACCACCCCCACCAGGTGTAAGCGTCTACAAGGTTCCTGCTACCCGCATAGCTGAAGCCTTAGGCAGGAGAATCGTGGCGAACATGGTGATGCTAGGTGCACTATGTGCCATAACCAAGGTTGTGTCTCCAAAGGCTATGGAGGAGGCGATCAAGTCGAGGGTTCCGAAGGGAACCGAGGAGCTCAATATCAAAGCCTTCAGAGCAGGATACGACTTCGCCATCAGGCTCATGAGAGGTGAGGTTGATTGAGTGCTGAGCCTAGGATAGGAGTCTACGTGTGCCACTGTGGAACCAACATAGCTGGCTTCGTAGACGTGACTAAAGTAGTAGAGTACGCTAAGGCGCTCCCATACGTTGTAGTAGCCCGAGACTACAGGTACATGTGCTCAGATCCAGGGCAGAGGCTGATCAAAGAGGACATAAAGACCTACTCGCTGAACAGGATAGTTATAGCAGCCTGCAGCCCAAGGCTCCATGAGCCTACCTTCAGAAAAGTAGCTGAGGAAGCTGGCTTAAACCCATATCTCGTTGAGATGGCCAACATCCGAGAGCAAGACTCCTGGGTTCACATGGACAATCCAAGCGAGGCTACCGAGAAGGCCAAGGACCTCGTGAGGATGGCTGTAGCGAGAGCAGCTCTGCTCGAGCCCCTAGAGAAGGTCGTGGTCCCAGTCAAGAAGGCTGCTCTTGTGATTGGCGGCGGTATAGCCGGGATATCAGCTGCCTTAGACTTAGCTGAGGCAGGCTACCCAGTCTACCTGGTAGAGGAGAAGCCCAGCATAGGAGGCCACATGGCTCAGCTAGACAAGACCTTCCCCACCATGGACTGCTCAGCCTGCATCCTCACACCAAAGATGGTAGAGGTCTCAAGGCACCCCAACATCAAGCTGAAGACCTACTCTGAGGTGGTAGGTGTAGAGGGCACTGTAGGCAGCTTCAAAGTGAAGGTCCTCATGAAGCCCAGGTTTGTGATAGAGGACAAGTGCACAGCTTGCGGTGAGTGCGCGCAGGCATGCCCAGTCGAGGTCCCAAACGAGTTCGACATGGGCCTATCCTGGAGGAAAGCAATATACATCCCATTCCCCCAAGCGGTCCCAAACGCCTACGTCCTAGACCTGGAGAACTGCCTTGGCATAACCCCAGAGGCATGCCTGAAGTGCAAGGAGGTCTGTGAAGCTGATGCAATAGACTACGACATGCAGCCTAAGATAGAAGAGATCGAGGTAGGCACGATAATAGTGGCAACAGGCTACGACACCTACAACCCTGTGATAGACCCAGAGTACGGCTACGGCCGCTACCCAAATGTGCTGACCTCCCTTGAAGTAGAGAGGCTCCTGAATGCAGCTGGCCCAACTGGAGGTAAGCTAGTTAGGCCCTCAGATGGGAGGCCACCGAAGAGAATAGTCTACGTGCAGTGCGTGGGCTCAAGGAACAAGAACAGGAACCCATACTGCTCTAGAGTCTGCTGCATGTACGCTGTCAAGCAAGCTAGGCAGATAAAGGAGAAGTACCCTGATGCCCAGGTGACCATATTCTACATAGACCTTAGAGCATTCGGGAAGGGATACGAGGAGTTCTATGAGGCAGCTCAACGCGAGTATGGCGTGAGCTTCGTCAGAGGGAGGGTGTCAAAGATAGTAGAGGATCCAGAGACCCACAACCTGGTGGTAAGAGCTGAAGACACCCTGCTAGGCACGCCAGTAGAGGTAGAGGCAGACATGGTCGTCTTGTCAGTCGGCATCGCACCCTCAGAGGGGACCAGGAAGATAGCTGACATCCTAGGCCTAAGTAAGAGCCCAGATGGCTTCCTCATGGAAGCTCACGCCAAGCTTAGGCCAGTTGACACGATGATAGACGGCGTGTTCCTCTGCGGGACAGCACAGGGCCCCAAGGACATACCTGACTCCGTAGC
>QMWA01000022.1 GCA_003661385.1 Thermoproteota archaeon
CAGCCTCCCTGACCACAGCTATGCAGTCTCTAGCCATCATCTCGATGGTATAGGGGTAGTCTGGCTTGCTTGACTTCCCAGTCCCCCTGAGGTCTACTGTGATGAGCCTCCTGCACTTTGATAGCTCTGGGATCTGCTTGTACCAGATCCACCCTGGGTAGGTCCAGCCTGGGATCAGCAGGATCGGGGGGCCTGCCCCAGTGGACTCGAAGTATATCTCAGCGTCACCTGACTTGGCGTATGGCATGAGCTTCACCTACAGCCCTAGGTAAACTCTCCTGAGCCTCTCGTCTCCAGAAACCTCCTCTCTGCTCCCGCTGAAGGCTATGGTGCCATGCTCCATGAAGTAGAGGTGGTCTCCTATCCTCATGGCTAGTGCAGCATCCTGCTCAGTAAGCAGGATTGACACACCCATCTCCTTGATTGCCTCAAGCTTCTCAACGAGCTTCTCCCTCAGTATGGGGGCTAAGCCAGCTGAAGGCTCGTCTAGGACGAGGAGCTTAGGGCTGCCTAACAGGGCTTTAGCTATCGAGATGCTCTTCTGCTCCCCTCCGCTCAGGGTTCCAGCAACCTGATTTCCCCTCTCCTTTAGCACTGGGAAGAGCTCATAAACCCTATCTATGGACTCCCTGCCAGCTCCTATGGCTGCTGCAGTGAGCTTCAGGTTCTCCCACACCGTCAGTGTCCTGAATATGCCTCCCCTCTCAGGGCAGTAGCCTATTCCAAGCTTAACCCTCTCCTGGGTGGGTAGGGAGTCTATCCTCTTACCCATGAAGCTTATGCTCCCCCTACTCTGCTTGACAAGCCCCATGATAGCCTTGGCTAGAGTGGACTTACCGACTCCATTTGGGCCTACGACAGATGCAACCTGGCCTTCCCCCACCTCAAGTGACACACCTGAGAGGGCTTTAGCCTTCCCATAGCACACCTCCAGCCCACTAACCTCTAGCGTACTCAAGTGAATACACCTCTACCCAGGTATGCTTCAATAACCTCCTTGTGTTTGACAGCCTCCTCAGGCTTCCCCTCGAATATCTTCCTCCCATAGCTGAGGACTACGACCCTGTCAGCCATCCTCATCAGGTACCTGAGCTTATGCTCTATGACAACGAGCGTCATCCCCCTGCCCTTGTTCAGGTACTCCAGGAGCTCCATGACCTTCTCTATCTCAGATGGGCTTAAGCCCCCGAAGACCTCATCCAGGAAGACGAGCTCAGGGCTCAGAGCCATGACCCTAGCTAGCTCGAGGAGCTTAAGCTGGTAGTGTGTCAGCCTACCAGCTGGAACATCTGCCTCAGCTAGGAGCCCAGTGAACACCAGAGACTCCAAGGCCTTCTCCAGCGGGCTCCCATCCCTCCTCCCCCTCGGGGACATGGAGGGAACTAAGACATTTGCTATAGTAGGGAGGTAGGGGAAGTGCTTGGTCTGCTGGAATGTGCGTGCAATGCCCTTGTTCGCTATCACATGCGGCTTCAAGCCAGTTATGTCCTCACCCTTGTACACTACCTTACCTGAGTCAGGCTTGATTAAGCCTGTCACCAGGTTGACTAGCGTCGTCTTCCCTGAGCCATTTGGGCCTATAAGCCCTAGAACCTCCCCCCTGTAGACGCTGAAGCTCACATCCTTTACAGCCTCTATTCCACCGAAGCTCTTGGAGAGCCCTTCTACCCTGAGGATCTCCTCCATGCCATCACCTCCCCAGAGCCCCTCTGGCCTTAGCGTAGAGCGTGTAGATGAGGCCCTCCGGCTTGAACACTATCAGAGCTATGAGGAGGAGGGAGAACGCTATCGACCTAAGCTCCCCCATTACCCCCCAGAGGTACTCGTAAGCCAGGATCGTGATGTAGCTTGCTCCAAGGGGGCCTATGACAGTTCCCAGCCCTCCTAAGACTACTATTGAGAGTATGGGTATCAACGTCGTGTCTAAGGCCAGGATCTCTGGGCTGGCTGCCATCAGTATGTGGACATGTAGAGCTCCAGCTACCCCAGCTATGTAGCTTGAAGCCATGAAGGCTAGCAGCTTGTACCTTAGGGTGTTTACGCCAGATGCCTCGACAAGCTCCTCATCCTGGCCTATCCCCCTGAGGACCACGCCGAAGCTGGAGTAGGCTATCTTGTATGCTGCTGCAGCTGAGGCAAGCAGGAGGAGCAGGCTCATGTAGTAGCTTGTCGTGTAGAATGCCCTCCTAGCCTCAGCTGCAGGCAGCTCAGCTAAGTAGCTTTGGAGTGGGTGTGGCACAGGTATACCTCCCTCTCCCCCGAGGATCATGGAGAATGGTGAGACAGTTGATATCCTGTATAGGGCTATGGGGTACATCAGGGATGCTATGGCGAAGTAGGCTCCCCTGAGCCTGAGGCTAGGCAGGAAAACTAGGATGCCAACTGCCATAGCAGCTAGCCCAGCTATAGGGATCCCAATGTAGGGCTTAACCCCCTTCATCCTCCAGAGGAGGGCAGTCGTGTAGGCTCCTATGCCTATGATGAATGTATGCCCTAAGTTGAGGTATAGGGTTGTCCCAGAGAAGACGTCGAAGCTGAGGGCGTAGACAGCGAATATGTTGGCTATGGCAAGGGAGTTAAGCATCCTAACCCCCAGCCCTGCCCTTGGAAGCAGGAACATCCCTGCAGCTAGCACGAGAGCTGCAGCGGCCCCCTTATACCTCAAGCCTCCTCACCGAAGAGGCCCCTAGGCCTTATGACAAGCATGATGACTACGAGGATAAGTGGAGCTATGTAAGCGTAGTTTGCCATGAACAGGAAGGAGACAGCCTGCTCGATGAACGAGAATATGAAGGAGGCCGCTATGCTCCCAGCTATGCTCCCAAGGCCACCGAGGATCACTATTGCAAAGGCCTTGAGGAGCTGAAGGCTACCCCCATATGGGGTGATAGCCATCTCAAGTGGAGATAGGAGGACAGCTGCGATGCCAGCGTAGAGAGCTGAGAGAGCCATAGAAACCCTGAAGACCCTAAGGGGGTCTCCTCCTATGATCCTCACCTCATCCCAGCTTTCAGCTGTAGCTCTTATGAAGAGCCCTAGCATGGTCTTATCTAGGAGTAAGGTCAGTAAAGCTACTGCAGCAAGCCCCAGTGCAACCACTAGGATGCCTGCTTTAGGGACGTAGACGCCTAGGAAGCTGTAGGAGCCCCTTATAGTTGGGACTGGCAGGGGGTTTGTTGAGAAGAGGATCCTCACAACCTCCTCTATGACAGCTGATGCAGCTAGTGTCGTGACGAAAACGCTGACAGGAGCCTTGAGCACAGGCCTTATCGTAAGCTCCCCGACCAACACCCCAGTCAAAGCTGTTGGAGGAAGGCATGCAACAGCAGCTGCAACAGGGCTCAGCCCAGCTTTAAGCCACAGGACATAGTAGAGGTAAGCTGCTATCGTGTAGAATGCTCCATGAGCTACATTCGCAACCTTAGCTACACCGAATATCAGGGCGAAGCCTACAGCGAATATCGAGTAGACAAAGCCATATAGGATTGTGTACAAAAATAGGGTGGGAACTGGGATCAATGTACCACCTTAAGGCCACGGAACCTCCTCGAAGACTACTTCACCATCCTTCAGCTTGGGGACTAGTATGGTTGTGCCAGGCTTGACAAGCTTCAGAGGCCATACAACAGTCCTCTTCCCATCCCTCCACTGGAAGAACAGTGGGTAGATGTAGTCTGGGCCAACTAAGACAGTGTGGCTCTCAGTGAACTTGTATACGCCACATACACCAGTGTACTCGATCTCCTCTAGCACAGGGATGAGAGCATCCGAGTCAAATGTCCCAGCCTTCTCCACTGCAGCCTTCCACATGTAGATGTCATCGTATACGTACCAGGCTGTGAAGAACGGCTCCTCCCCATACTTCTCCACGAACTTCCTATAGAAGGCCATGGTCTTGGGAGTTATGTCAGTTGGGTAGCCCCATGCTATCATGATGAACCCCTGGCATCCACCTGCAGTCACATTCCAGTAGTTCCCCATCATAGCTAAGGTGGTCCCACCTAGAACTGGGAGCCCTACCTTCTGAGCTACATAGTCTCTCGTGAAGATGGGGTCCTCTGTGAGGGAGGCCTGCAGGATTATCAGCTGGGCGCCAGCCTCCTTAGCTTTAGCAAAGCCCTCAACGAAAGACTTCACATCAGGTGGGAAGGGGTGCACATAGACTATCTCTATGCCCTCCTTTGGAGCCCTCTTCTGCCCATACTGGGCATGTGGTATAGTCCACGGCAGGTCTTCATAGAACCAGGCCACCTTCTTCAGCCCAAACTTCCTGCAGTAGTATGCTATGATATCCCAGGTGGCAGCAGCCTGTGAGGTAGCATTGACATATCCTCTGAACCAGTACTTGTACTTTGGGTCAGCAGCAACTCTCTTATCTATCTCATCTGAGACAGCACCATAGCTTATCGTCAGAACCTTATGTACAGCTATGTGATCTAGAAGAGCTAAAGCGACGTGGCTTCCAAAGGGCCCGAAGATGACCTTGCAGCCCTGCTCAACGAGGTAGGCGTAGCCTGAAGTCCCCTTCTCAGGCTTGTTCTCGTCATCGTATGTGACAAGCTCAATGGGGTGCCCTAGAACACCCCCTTGAGCATTTATCTCCTCAACAGCCATCTGAACAGCCTTAAGCATGTTCTGGCCAATCCATATCTTTAAGGGCCCCATGAACCCTATTTTAACTGGGGCAGCAGGCGTTGGGGTGGGCTTAGGTGTTGGAGTAGGCTTAGGCGTTGGTGTGGGGGATGGGCTTACTACCGGGCTCGGTGTCGGCGTTGGAGTTGGAGCTGGGGTTGGGGCTGCTTTCCTTCTTACGGAGTACCATATTACTCCGATAGCTGCTATCACTATGATTACTAGGGCTGCTGCAGTAACCTTAGAAACGGCTCTTCGGCTGACATGCATCTTATCACTAAATGGTGACTTACTCTTCAGCAAGCTATAATAAAGCTTTCACATGGGGTGAGTTAAGATGGCAGCTGCAGGAAGTATTCCATGTGTTTAGGTCTTTTATGGTGTAGAAATGGAGAGATTTATGTTTTAGGTTATAAGCTTGGCTTTTGCTGTGCCTTTTTGGCTTTCTATGTACGTTCTCTCCATGCATATCTGTGAATAGTGGTTCACTGTTTGCACACTAGCTGAACATTTATTACAGCATAAGGCAGCAGTCAGCTGCCAGCTTCCGAGAACCTAGGGGTGCTGAGGAGGCATGTGAGATGGGTGAGGAGGGGACTGGCAGGAGACTGCTTAAAGCATTCTCAGAGCTCACTCAGTCAAAGAGCTACTGGAGGATAACCATCCAGGAGATAGCCTCTAAAGCTGGTGTAGCTCCCTCAACCTTCTACCTATACTACAAGTCCAAGGAGGAGCTCCTGAGAGAATACATGAGTGAAGTGCTAGGGTATGTGAGAGGCAGGCTAGAGGAGCTGCTTGATGAGAGGCCTCTGATAGGGCTCCGCAAGATGATATGGGAGCTCATATCAGTGCATGAAGATCCTACTGCAAAGCCCTTCTACAAGTCTCTTAGGGAGCTTGAGTTCATAAGCCCTGAACTAGCGCTCCAGTTCTACTCTCAGCTGACTGCATCTATATCTGAGTTCATAGAGAGGTGGAGGGGAAGCGTCTTCAGGAATGATGTAGACCCTGAGATCGTAGCTGACGCGATAATCGGAGGAGTGATGTTCATTCACATGGCTAGATCCTCCTATAAGCCTGGGTGCCTGGATGTCGACGCTGAAGTGCTTGGAGACATCATACTCAAGGGGATTAGCGGGTGTAAGCCCCTACCAGAGCCTCCCAGCTTCACTGAGCTAAGGGAGGTTAAGGCTGATGAGCTCATAGATAGCCTGGGAATCTTAGAGAGGCTGGGGTTCAGCCCAGCTAGATCAAAGTTTGTCAAGGCTGCGCTCAGAGCCTTCAGCAGGAAGAGCTACTATGAGACTAAGATCTATGAGATAAGCGAGGAAGCAGGGTATGCTGTAGGGATGTTCTACAAGGTGTATAGCACGAAGAAGGATGTGCTAAGGGATCTAGTAGATGTGTTGGGTAAGGTGATAAGGAGGTATATATCGATGGAAGCTGAAAGGTATGAGGATAGGAGGCTGAAGGAGGTAGCTGGCTCCAGAGCTTTCCTGAACTTCGTGGAGTGGAACTCAGAGCTCTATAGGATTGTGAGGGAATCTGAGTTCGTAGACCCAGCTATACCAGCTAGGTACTACACGCCCTTCATAGAGGGCTATGCTGAGGGGCTTAGAGAAGGGATGAGGAGGTGTGAGATAGCCCCTCACCCACCTTACTCCCTAGCTATATCGCTCATGGGCATAAACCACATGCTAGGTCAAGCCTACATCTACTTCAAGAGGCTCCATAGCATCAGCTATATCGTGTCGAAGCTGTGGAGCCTCCTGACATCTGGGATCTTAGAGGAGTGGGGTGGTATACATGAGTGAAGTAATGAGGGTGAGGCCACCCCTCATAGACTTGTCTGGTATTAGAGCTAAGCTCACACCCTGGAGGGTAGCTGTCAAAGACTATGAGTCAGGTAAATCATACACCTATAGGGAATTGGATGAGAGGGCATGTAGGCTCGCTAGCCTCCTAGCTGAGCATGGTGTTGGGAAAGGTGATAGGGTATGTGTTATAGCTCCAAACATGGTGGAGTACATTGATGCATACTTTGCATGCTGTAAGCTGGGGGCTGTGCTTGCTCCACTCAACACTAGGCTAGCTCTACCTGAGCTTGAGGCTTACTTCAAGCTGCTTGAGCCGAGTGCCTTGATCTATAGCCCTGAGCACGTGAAGGAGGCTAGTGAGCTGGCTAAGGTGCAGAGGCTTAAGGTTATCTTGTCTGCTGGAGGGGAGCTCATAGAGGGTGCTAAGGCATATAGCCTGGTGGAAGGCTACCCTAGCAGCTTTGAGAGGAGGAGTGTAGGCTGGGAGGATCCTGTGATGATCCTGCAGACAGGTGGGACAACAGGTGTACCTAAGGGTGCTATACTGAGCCACAGAGCTGTGCTGTGGAACGCATTGAACACCGTGCTGAGCTGGGGGCTCAGGGACGATGATGTAGCCCCACTATACTTCCCCCTATTCCACACTGGAGGCTGGAATGTCATAACAATCCCCCTATTCTATGTAGGTGGGCGTATAGTTTTGATAAGGAAGTTCACCCCTGATCTAGCTCTGGAGGTCATAGAGAGGGAGAAGTGCACTGTCGTGATAGCTGTCCCAACGATGTTCCACATGATGGCTAGGTCAAGGAGGTTTAGGGAGACAGACTTCAGTAGCGTGAGGTTCTTTAAGAGTGGAGGTGGGATGAGCTCACTCTCCTTAGTCAAGGAGTACTGGAGCCGAGGAGCCATGTACTTCCAGGGTTATGGGCTGACTGAGGTAGGCCCAAATGTCTTCTATACTCCACCTGAAGCCATGAGGGAGAAGCCTATGAGCGTGGGCAGGGCAGCACTCTTCACTGAAGCCAAGATAGTTAAGGAGGATGGAAGTGAAGCTAAGCCAGGTGAGGAGGGTGAGCTCTGGCTTAGGGGGCCGATGGCCTTCTCAGGCTACTGGAGGATGCCAGACGAGACCAGGGAGACGCTCACTGAAGACGGCTGGGTTAAGACGGGAGACATAATGAGGATGGATGAGGAGGGCTACTTCTACTTCGTTGAGCGGAAGAAGTTCATGTACAAGAGTGGGGGTGAGAACGTCTATCCAGCTGAGGTTGTGGAGGCGCTTCTCCAACATCCTGCAGTAGAGGAGGCTGCTGTCATAGGTGTACCAGATGAGAAGTGGGGTGAGGTCGGGAAGGCCATAGTGGCTGTCAAGGAGGGCATGGAGGTCACGAAGGAGGAGCTTGTAGCATTCCTGAGGGAGAGGATAGCCAGGTACAAGGTTCCTAAGCACTTCGTCTTCGTGAAGGAGCTCCCTAAGACTGGAGTTGGGAAGGTTGACATAAAGAGGATTAGGGAGATCTATGGTGCGTGAGCTGCTCCCTGCATAGGACTAGGACCTCAGCTGCTAGCACAAGCTCCCCCCTCTGGTTCTCGACCTCAAGCTTGAGCTTCAGGAGCGTCATGCCAGCCTTCTCACCCTTCTCAGCCACCTTAAACCTGGCTCTGACTGTGTCGCCTGGGAACACAGGCTTAGTGAACCTGACCTTATCAAAGCCGTAGAGTATGGTGCCCTCGAATGCATCTATTCCAGTTAGCATGCCTAGCGCGAGCGATAGGGTGAGCATCCCGTGAGCAACTCTCCTCTTGAAGATCGTCTTGGAAGCATACTCCTCACTCATGTGAACTGGGTTGAAGTCTCCTGTCACCCCAGCGAAGGAGACTATGTGAGCTTCAGTGACCGTGACCCCAGCTGTAGAGAACTCCTCCCCAACCTCAAGCCTTACGCCACCCAATCTACCACCTACAGCCCCTAGCTCACCTCCCTAAATGCACCCTAAAGGCGGGCTCTCAGCTGCCTAGGATATGTGCCTTCTGAGCTCGCTTACGAACTCCCTCCTGGCTTCCAGCGGGATCATGTGGCCTGTATCCAGCTGAACCTCCCTGTAGTAGCCTCCCTTCTCAGCGTACTCCTCTAGCAGAGCTCTCATCTGGGATTCCATGGGCTGTGGCGGGTACTCATCTTCCCCAGGGTATCCTGGTATGATCTCAAGCTGCCCTAGGACAGCGGGGTCATAGAGTGACCTATCTGAGACAACGAGGTCGTAGGCTCCTCTCAGCCAGAGTACTGGAGGCTTCTGCTCCAAGTCTACTGCTGGATGCAGGTTCAGGTACCTTGGTGATATCGAGTTCAAGACACCCTTTGAACCTGGTGCTACATGAGGCCAGTTCGGGCTTTCAACGTAGTCTCCAGGGTAGTACTCTTCTCCCAGCTTAGCCTTAAGCATCCCCTTGAGAAGCCTCTCCTCAAGCTCTACTGGAGGGGTATAGCCCTGCTTAAACATCCCTCTCAGAACCAGCCTAGGTGCCACAGCCTCGTCTGCTCCAGTGTACTTGAGGCTGAGCAGCTCCAGGAACCTAGGGTTGTACTTCGCTATCAAGCCTCCTCCACTTCCAGCGTAGTCTGGGTAGCATGGAGTTCCATTTATGTCTCTTGTCCCACCGAAGCCATAGGGTGAGACTGGTGCAGCCAGCGTGACTGAAGCTACTCTCTGAGGGCTGTCTAGGAGGTACTGGAGGGCTACTGCAGCTCCCATTGAGTGGGCTACCAGGTGCACTCTGCTCAGCTTGAGGAGGTCTGACAGCTCCAGCAGATCCATGCTGTAGTCTCTCACCCCCTGTGTCGCATCAACTGGCTTAGCTTCAGAGTCTCCGAAGCCCCTCAAGTCTACTGCTATGCACCTATACTCCCCTGCTAGCTCAGCTACGACATCATCCCAGAACTCCTTGCACATCAAGTTCCCGTGGATGAACAGGATGCACTCCTCTCCTCCACCAGCTTCGATGAGAGAGAGCTTGACCCTAGAGGTCTCTACACTCATCCTCTGAAGCTGAAGCAAGCTAGCACCACATATCCTCTAGCCCCGTGTTTAAAAAGCCTTCCGCCTACGCTCAGAGCTTCTGCTAGAAGCAGTCTCCACATGACAGCTGTAGCACTCCAAGCTAGGCTGCTTACCAGCTCTACCTGAGTACCTGGAGTTCAGCGCCTCAGGTCGCCTTCGCGCGCCTGGAGGCTAGCGTCTCGGTAGAGGTATGCTGGGTGTGTGGGCTGGGAGGTCTAGCGGCTCTATCCTCTTGTCTGGGTCGTATCCCATCTTCCTCCCCCATGCTCTGATGTGGTCTAGTATGAGCTCTGCTCCAAGCTTGAGGACTGGCTTGACTACCATGCTTGCTACTAGGCCTCTGGTGAACATCCCAACTGACCTCTGGACTTCCTCTGCTGTAGCAAGCCAAGCCTGGTATATGACGTGGAACCTGGCTTCAGTCATGTCCTCTAGTGGCCTGAACCCTCTTGAGGCTGGTGTAGCTGGTATGTAGGCTAGCGGGGTGACTGTGAAGTGCCCTCTTCCACCCATGCTCCTCCTGAGCCTCCTCATTGAGGCTATCAGCCTGGCTGTGAGCCAGCAGTCCTCCTCTTCTTCCCCTGGGAGCCCTACTATCAGGGTGTATGCTGGGAACCAGTAGCTTAGGTTGAATAGCTTGGTTGCCTCCAGGACTACCTCAGGCCACTCCTCAGGCTGGAATGGCTTAGCCTTGTTCCCCATGTGCCTCTCTACCAGCCTGGGGCTCCCTGTCTCTAGGCCAGGCTGCACCCCTATCCAGCGGCCTACGCCTGCCTTGAGGACCTCTGAGAGCTTTGGTAGGAGCTCTCTGTCAGCTACCACTGGGGCTATCGAGGTGTGGGTTGGGTTGGCTCCCCTCAGGCCTCTGATGGACACCACCTCCTTGAAGAGCTCGACTACAGCCTCAGTGTTCGGGTGGAAGCTCCTCCTGTCCTCTAGCTTATAGAGGAATATGTCGTCTCCATGGACCCATGCCTTCTCTAGCCCAGCTCTCACATTCACCTCCACCTCAGCTTTGATCTTGTCTAGTGGGATGTACCTGGCTGCTCTTAGGTTTGGTGTGCAGAAGCTGCATCCTCTGCCACATCCTCGCATGGCTTCAACCATCCCCTTGTAGCTTGCACCCCTGATCACTGGGATCTCATCTACGCTCGGGTAGCCTTCTACGTGTATCACGCTGGGAGCCTTGCCTTCAG
Organism: Thermoproteota archaeon; assembly: GCA_003661385.1. GTDB lineage: Archaea > Korarchaeota > Korarchaeia > B14-G2 > B14-G2 > B14-G2. Next base: position 10,705 of record QMWA01000022.1, read on the forward strand.
CTATCTCCTGCATCAGGCTGCCTATCACATGCTCTGTCTCACCTACAACAATGTGGTCTACTCCAAGCTCCTCTAGCCTGCCTCCAAGCTGCCAGGCTCCTGAACCTCCTACCACGATCCTGAACCTCAGTCCCCTCCTCTCCCTTATCCTCTTAATCCTGGAGACTAGCTGCCTGAACTTGACTGCAGAGTATGCTGTGTAGACTCCTGCCGTGAACATCGTGCTCACTGGCCCTAGGCCAAGGGGGTCCATTGCTGAGATGCCTACTATAGCTGTGCTGTCGCCTATGAACCTGTGGATGTGCCTCGGGTGAGCTACCACCACCCTGTACCCTGCTTCAAGCAAGGCTGCCTCAACCTTCCTAAGCGAGTATGGAGCCTCAACTAGGACCCCATCTCTGTGGGGGAGCTGTGTGTCTAGGAGCTTATACACAGCCTTGGGCACCCTCTCATATGGTACGCAGCCCAAGAAGTCTGCTAGAGGGATACGCCTGTATGTGCTCGTCAGGGTCTCGTCTGCTGTCAGGACCACACTTGGCTCAGGCAAGCTCTCCCCTAGAGGAGCCTTAGCGCCCTATCAAACCAGAGCAGAGCTCTGTGCCTTAGGTATGCTCTGAGAGCCTCGTCCTTGAACGCCTTAGCCACCTCAGCATACCACTTGACCAGGGCTCTCACGAGCTTTAGCGTAGGCTCTAGTCCTCCTTCAGCTAGCTTGCTTGCCTCAGCTTCTAGTGCTGCTAGCGTGGACATTAGGTCTCCTCTAAGCTTGAATATCCGCCTCTGAGAGTGCCTTGGGTCTCTCTCAGCTGTCACGAGGCCTCTTGCAACAAGCTTCCTGAGCTCCCTAGACACCACAGCCCTAGACGCTCTTCCTCTGAGGGCTTCAGCTAGCTTATTGAATGAGATCCCAGCCTTGTGCTCTGCTAGCTCATCTAGGATCTGGACGTGATACCGGGTGAGCATACCAGTTCACACATATACCGGTATAAAAGCATATTGGTTGCATCCACACCCTGTGTAAAAGCAACAACCCTACAGGGACATGAGCCACTCTATACCTGCACCCAAGGTGGCTGCCACTCTAGGAGGCGGCTCCTGCAAGCTCAGCTTGACAAGCTCCAGTTAGCTCTACTGCGCTATAGCCGCCTGCTGGAATAAGTGGCGTTTAAGGAGCCTGCTGAAGGCTTCCTCCGAGCTCAGATAGCCTCCTATCAGGTCTGTTGCAGCGATCACCCCAGCTAGCTTGCCTCCTCTAGCACTGGAAGCCTCTTCCCATCCCCCTGACCACTATCACAGCCTCCTTGACATCATCAGGTGAAGTGGTTTAGGCGATGCAGTCATCACCCCGCCTAAGCAGTATGCTTCAGGTCTATGTCCTCGCTGCAACCTTATTGACTATTTCCCTCTGCTATGACGCCCATGATCCGCCCTCGCCCACGACTACCAGGCACCCATCCTATGCTGAGCCTTCAGCTTAGCTGCCTCTACTGATGCCTTGCATCTGTGGCTACTACCGAGGAGCTCATCAAATACCTTACCCTCATACTCACCTGCCTCTGCCTCCATATCCAGATGGCTTTAGACCACAACCTCGGCTATTAAGGGGAGGTATATGGCTAAAGGCCTTGGAGGCTGCAGCAGCTATAGCAGAGTACTCAATGAACTAGAGCGCTCCAGCTTAGCGTAAAGCTTCCAGCCAGCTGCTCTATGGTTGCCTAGGCAGCTAATCCAGCTGCTTGAGCTCAACTGAGAGTAGAGCTGTCTCCCTCTGCTCTAGTGCATCGGTGTTGACTGGGATGAGGATTATTGAGCCTGTCTGCGCTGCCTGGTCTCTCTTGCTCTGGATCAGCCTGTACACCTCCTTGAAGCCGTATAGTGTCGAGATCCACTCAACCCCGTCTATTAAGACTACTCCTCTGCCTGCTCTCTCCATGAAGTCTCCTATGGTGACTGAGAGCTGGGTTGGGTCGCATACAGTGTGCTCTCTTGGGTCAGCTCTCGTGCTGAGCCAGACTACAAGCCCCCTCCTCAGCTGGAGCATCTTCCTGAACCTCTTGGGGTGTACTCTGGTTGCAGCTAGCCCAGGCCACCCCTTGGCTACAAGCTGGGAGAATAGGCTGTAGGCCTTCTCCCTGTCTCTCAGCATGTAGCTTTCCCCAGCCTCAACCTCAGGGAGCTCCTCTACATCACCTACCTCAGCTTCGAACCTGACTCTCGGGACCAACCTGACTCTGAGGGTGACCTCACCTTTAGCCTTATCTACGCCATACCAGTCTAGGAACGACGAGTAGCCTACTTCACGGAGCAAGGCTGAGAGAGGCGCCACGAGAACCCCTAGTAGCAGCTTGGTGAACTTCTCCCCAACGGCATCAAACATCTCCATGCTATAGGACTTGACCACGACTGTGATCGTGTCCTCCTGCTCAGCTACAGCCTCGAGCTTGCTGACAAACGTGTGGCCTTCAATAGCCTTGAAGTATGCTTTAGCTGTCTCAGCTGCTGTCTCGCGTGGAGCTAGGTCTAAGCCCAGCTTCCTCATGTAGGAGAGCATTGAAGCTCCAATCTCCCACATCAGAATCCTGGCTAGCTCCCTCCTCCTTGCAGCCAGATCCTCTACAGCATAGCCTAGTGCATCCCTGAGCAGCGCCCTCATACTCCCTTGCGCGCACCTATAACAGGGTTATAAGCTTTATGGAATAAACGTCGAGGCCACACATGTTAGAGGTGAAAGCGTTATTAGGGTTTTTTAGCATAGGCTTGTAGCTTGACCTACATAAGAGTTTATGTCACCAGGCATGCGCTAGAGAGGCTATGGGAGAGGAAAGCCAGAGGCTACAGGAAGTTCAATGGAAGAGTTGTAGCAGACATAATCTCAAACATCATAAGGTCAGGGTACATCATAGAGTGGAGGGGGGGCTTGAGGGTATCGACTTCAAGCTACACCCTAGCATGCACGCTGCACGAGGGCATCCTCGTGGTCAAGACTGTGATGAAGACAAGTGAGCTAAGTGAAGCCTACAGGAGTGCTCTGAGGCGCGCTAGGAAGTCCAAGCTGAAGCCCATTGTGGTAAACGTAGAGCAGCTAGACAGGTGGTGCAGGAGCTTAGGCAAGGTGAGGTGGTGTGAGGTATGTGGGGCAACCAGGGACATAGAAACCCTAGCATACTGCAAGCTCCACAAGATCACAGCCTGCTCATACTGCTGCCCGACGCTGGGAGGCCCATACTCAGCTGAGTGCAAAAGCTGCAAGCTAGGACAGCAGTACTGGACAACCCCTAGGGGGTACAGGGAGAAAGCTCCCCTAGCCAAGCTCATGTCAACCTGACAAGCATGCGAGTACAACACTTATTACCTCAGGCAGGGCTGTAGATGAGAGCATGGAGGTGGAAGCTCGCAAGCTACCTGACGGGCTCCACCTTTACGTCAATGGAAGGGGCATGGGGCTAATAGGAAAGCCAACAGGCTGGGCCTGCAAGCTACACTACAGGAAGCGCGTAAGCACCATGAGAAGCTACCTAGAATCCAGGGGGAAGGAGAGCACCTAGCCAAAGCCCTAATGGAAGCTGAAAGGGAGCTGAAGGGCAAGTACTCCAAAGAACCCCACAGAACATGCATCAGCATATGGATCTCATTCCTAAGGAAGCTGATGGAAGCCGAAGCCAGCTAGCCAACACACAGAACCATAAGCCTAGCGTCGACAGGAGAAGCCACCCAGCCACAGACAAACTTTATCAGACACCACCCTCCAAAACCATAAGGGCCACCAGATGCAAGCTGATGAGCCACTCAAAAGCTCAAGACGGTAGTCATAGAATCCCTAAGGAAAGGAGAGTACAAGGAGGTAGCAGATATAATCGTAGACACCATACTCAAGCCCATACTAGAAACACTAAAGCAGCTAGCCA
>QMWA01000023.1 GCA_003661385.1 Thermoproteota archaeon
CTTAGCCTAGCTAGGGCGGCGGTCTCAGGGCTGCAGACACACCTGCAGCTCCTGCTTGGGAGGTGGTCGAGGTGAGCATGGGAGACAAAGCACTTTTCCTGCGGCTTCTTGCTGTCAAAGCTTACTGCCTGCCCCTGCAGCTCGAGGAGAACGCCACCATAGCTTGCCCTTAGCTTCATCTCCCTCATCCTAGGTGGTATAAGGAGCTCACGTGGAGCTGAGTTAAGCCCTAACTGCTGGAGCATGGAGGTGGCGCCGAGGCCGGGATTTGAACCCGGGTCGGCGGCTCGACAGGCCGCTATGCTGACCTGGCTACACCACCTCGGCTCAGCTTTCATGTGTGTGCTTCATTTAAAGGTTTTACGCTCTTGAGTATGAGGCTAGTGAGTGGTGCTTGCATGGAAGCCGTGAGCCAGCTGGCTGTGGGTGGAGCTTGCAAGCCTGAGCACAAGCTGAGGGCAAGCTGGGTGCTTGATCTAAGGCTGCTAGCTGCCGTGGTTGCTGTAGCCTTGGCTGCAGCAGCTAGGTGGAGGAGGGGGTGGCTTAAGCCCAGTACCCTAGAGGCTTGGCCTAGCTCACTAGGCTGCACTGAGATGTACTCTCCTCCTGGCAGCATGCTTATTCTGCTATGTCTCTCAGCCATGCATCCTGGGCTTCAGGCGCACATGGCTGTCAGCGTGTCTCTAGCAGCCTTCATCTGGAGCATTGTGCTTGCTTCAAGGTACGCTGGAGCTAAGGGGGCTTTACTCTACATGTGTGCTGTCCCCTCCACGCTGATTCTCCTGGGTGAGAGGCTTGAGGGAGTTGGCGCGCTGCTTTGCTCAGCTGCTGTCCTCTCATGTGCAGCTGGCAGGGTGCTTACATCCGCCTTCCTGCTCGGTGCTAGTGGGAGCTTTAGCATGCTGCCTCTGCTTGCAGCACCTCCTCTTCTAGTGGGGCTAGGAGGGAGGAGAGCTCTGAGAGCATCTCTAGCTCTTGCATGCGGGTACCTGTGTGTGAGCAGCCCTGTCTGGCTTGCTTTCCCAAGCTTGACCGCAGGCTACTACAGGCATGTAGCTGAAAGCGCGTGGAGGCTTAGGCCTACCTCGCTTGCCTTGCTTCCGCTAGCTGCTGCAGTTACAGCAGCTCTGTCATGGCTGGCTTTGAGGGGCAAGAGGGTGGAGGGCTTGTGCGCTGCATCTGGCCTCATGTGGGTTCCACTGGCCTCTGGTGGAGGAAGCGAGGTGGCTTCTCTTCTACCTCTGGTTGCAGCCTGCCAACCAAGCTACCCTCTGCTCTTGCTGTTTGATGGAGCCAATGTGGCTACGCAGCTGGTTGAGCACGCTCTCTGCTCTAGGATCCTGTGGCATGTTGGGCTTGTGCTGCTGGCTGCGCTGCTGTACTCCTGTGCTGGGAGGGGGGCGGAAGTTGAGAGCTAGGATTCTGGCCATGTTCATGCCGAGCATGCTGATGGGGCTTCTGCTGGCGCTGACAGCGTTTGAGCCTCGTGAGCTCGTATTCGATGAGGTGCACTACGTGCAGTCAGCGAGAGAGATCTTGGGGAAGGGCTTCTATGAGATGCATACGCATCCTCCACTCGGCAAGGAGCTTATAGCAGCTGGAATACAGCTGGCTGGAGACGGGCCAGTCGGGTGGAGACTTTTCCCAGCTGTCTTCGGCGTAGCCTCAGCTGCTCTGCTCGCTTTGGTGGTTTACCTTGGGACTGGGTCTGCTCTAGCTGGGTTCGTGGCCTCTCTAGGGCTTGCTCTAGACCCACTCCACTTCACGCAAAGCAGGGTAGCGATGCTCGACGTGTTTCAGACCCCACTGCTGCTAGGAGCTCTTGCAGTCATGTTGTGGAGGAGGGGCTTAAAGTGGCTTGCTGTAGCAGGTGCTCTAGCTGGCCTGGCTGCAGCATGCAAGCTCCCAGCTGCTGTGATAGGGCTTTCGCTTGGGCTATACTTCTCACTCAGCGAGGAGTCTTGGAGGAGGAGAGTGGGTAGGCTCCTCTGCTATGGGGCCTCAGCTGTAGCAGCCTACATCCTGACCTACCTCCCCTACTTTGCATGTGGCCACGGGCTAGTGGAGTGGATTAAGGACACTCAGATGTTCATGCTCTATGTCGGGACGGCCTTCAAGTTCGACCACCCGTATACGTCCCCAGCTTGCACATGGCTTATAGGGTGGAAGCCTGTACTCTACTACTATAAGGTGGATCAGAGCGGCAGCTATGTCCATGCCATCCTAGCTGTCGGAAACGTCGCCAGCTGGCTGCCCTCGTTTGCGCTCCTCTTAAAGCAGCTTTCCTATCCTAGAGGGGACATGGATCTGCTTCCTGCAGTGTGGTTTGCTCCATGCTATGTTTCACTCATGCTGATCAGGAGGCCAGCTTTCATATTCTACATGGAGCCTCTGATACCAGCACTCTACATGTCAGTTGGCGTGGAAGTCGGGTGCTTTGCAGGGGAAGAAAGGGCTTTAGCTGCAGCAACGGCTACAGTGCTTTACCTGGCTAGCGCCCTCCTCTTATTACCACTGTCAATAGGGACCCTAGTTCCAGTATCCTACCTTCAGAGGATGCTCATAGTAGGCAGAGCACTATGGGGAGGTTAAGGCTAGGAGCATGCCTCTCTTCTCCAGGAAGACCAGGACAGCTGAGCCTACAGCAGCTATGGACACAAGCTCGCTAGCTAGGAGAGAAGCGTATGTTAGGGCGTAGGGTAGGGAGTAGAGGTAGATTACATAGGACCCAACGATGACGGTTACAATGGACGCAGACGCTGCCCCTGCAGCCAGAGATGGAGCCCAGCCTATCCTCCGCCTTCCCCTCGCCATGCTCTTCAACACAATGTAGGCTGCTGCCGACGCCAGCGCATTCGCCAAGCTCCCTCCGACTATGTCTACAGCAGGCAGCCCAGAGTAGGCATTCCATATGAGGCAGCCTACAGCTGTGCCGACTACAGCAGGAGCTAAGCCAACAGTGGCTGGGGCAACGAGCAGCAGGGCATCAGATACCCTTATCGACACCAAAGACGGGCCTATGTTGGATAGAGGCCCCAGCACTAGGCTCAGCACGAAGTAGAGTGCAGCTACAACAGCTGAAGACGCCATGCTTTTCGGCTTCATCAAGGAGGGCAGGAGCACAGACTTAAAAGAGTAGCGCCACAGGAGCTGTAGTACAGCTACCCTGCATTGCGTCTAGGGGTAGTGGGGGATGGAGATCAAGCTCATTGCCTATGATAGCATGGGAGTTAGGAGCATGTGTACCAGAGTTGAGGCAGACGGCGTCGTCCTCATGATAGATCCCTCAGCTGCGCTTGCCCCCCGCAGGTATGGGCTTCCACCTCATAGGCTGGAGTGGGAGAAGCTGAATGAAGCCTGGCGTAACATAGAGGAAGCCTGCAGCGACGCTGATGTGGTGGTAGTTACCCACTACCACCTCGACCACTACTCGCCCAAGAGGATCCACTGCTATGAGGGCAAGGTTGTGCTGCTGAAGAACCCTGAGGAAAACGTGAACTTCAGCCAGAGGAGGAGGGGGCGTTTCTTCATCAGCGAGCTAAAGCAGGTTGCTAAGGAAGTCAAGTACGTCGATGGAGCTAAGCTCGAGTTTGGCGCAACAACCGTCGAGTTCTCTCCTCCTGTCCCACATGGAGCAGAGGGAACTAAGTTAGGGTACGTGATCATGGTTAAGGTTGCTGAGAGCAGTGGAGACACTGTGGTGTTCACCAGCGATGTCTCAGGGCCTGTATATGAGCCTGCTACAAGGTGGATAATCAACGCGAAGCCTAGGCTAGTCATCTTAGATGGGCCACCGACCTACCATGAGGGAGCAGAGGAGAGCTTAGCTGAGGCAGCTAGGAACATGCTGGCTATACTCAGGGAGAGCACTGTGGAGAAGCTTGTGCTAGACCACCATGCGCTCAGGGACTTAAGGTACAGGGAGAAGCTGAGATGCGTCTTTGAAGCTGGAGAGGAGCTGGGCAAGGTGGTCTCGACAGCAGCAGAGCATGTGGGGCGGGATGTAAGCCTACTCGAGGCAAGCAGGCTCTACTTGTATGCTAGGGAGGGGCTTGAGCTCGCCTCTTTACTCACTTAAGGTACGCTAGGGCTTCGATGAGCTTAGCCCAGAGCTCCTCTATGCTGGAGTACTCTAATACCTGTATGCCGGGCGCTCCTGCTATCATAGCTGATAGGAAGGCCTTTCTAGACGACTCCACGACTGCTATGACCTTCTTCCCCATGGAGAGAGCCTTGCAGACCTCAAACCCGACCCCATGACTTGGGTAGGATACCTCAGCTACCACCAAGTCACACTCTGACAGCAGCCTAATGTTCCTCCTGTAGACCTCCTCGCTGCTCGCTGACTCGGAGCTTCCTTGAGCTACGTGCTCTGTGAGCACCTCATGCCCTAGCTCCCTTAGCATGCTGACTAGAGCTCTGACCGAGTTCAGAGCTCTCCTATCTCCCCTTATTGGTGCCGCGACATACACCCTCAGAGGCATGCTAGTCTCCGAAGAGCCACTCTTCAGCCAGCTGCAGCGGGCTTGGAGCATCTAGTATCCTGTACCTCCTCCTGAAGTACGAGAATATGTTCTCCAGGTCTCTCTCAAGGATTACTTGAGCCTCTTCATACGACACTGGGACAGCCTGTGGGAAGTCGATGTAGTATAGTGCTCCCTCCCTGTCTATGAGGATGTTGTACTCGTTCAAGTCCCCGTGTATGAAGCCAGCTTCCCTCACCAAGGTCTCCATGTCGGACACTATCTGCTCAAAGGCTTCTCTCGGGTTCCTTAGCCTGACGTCTGAGAGCTTTGGGGCGGGGGTCTCAGGCTCATCTCCTTCAACCATCCTCATGGCTACAGCATGCCTGTTTACCCCGAGCGGCTCTGGGACGCTTACTCCAGCCTTATATGCTGCCTCCAGCGCCCTCATCTCTACCTGAGCTTTTGCTCTTGGGACATCTATCTTGCTGTCCTCCAGGTTGAGCTCCTGTCCTCTCACTATGACAGCAGCATATGATAGGGACTTCCTTATGTGCCTGAACTCTCTAGCCCAGTACCTGTGGAACTTTATTACAACAGGCTCTCCGCTAGGCGACTTCGCTATCACTATCTCGGCTTCTTTGCCTTCCCCTATGGTGTCCCCGACCTCCTCTAGGACTCCGTGCCTCTTGAAGTCCCATAGTGCCAGCGTGTCGAAGCCTTTCTCGAGTATCATGAGAGCGAACTCACGGTAGTGTCCCACGTACCTGTACTTGACTAGCTCAGCTCTCTCCAGGAACTTGGCCCTCCTCTCAACCTCGATACGCGGGTAGGGGAGCTTTTCGGCCACGCTTGACATCGGAACCCACTCAAATGCGGTCCTCAGCCCCTCTACTACGCGGAGTATGGCTACATCCACCTCGTCTATAGGCCTCAAGCTCTCACGCTACAGGAAGCCATATCGCCTAGCCCACTTGACATACCCCATTTTAGCTAGCTTGACCATGCTCTTGTTGAGCTTGTAGTCTACCCTGGCAGCCCCCTGAGGGCTCTTCATGAGCTCCCTGTACATCCTGTAGTATGTGTCAGCGTCCTTGGCCTGTGAGAGCACCTCTACTGCCTCTGGGGTGAAGTATAGGGTGAGGTCAGGGTCGCTAGCTGGCCCCTCATAGAACCTCGGTGCTCCCTGCTCCTTCCTCAGGTGGAACACGTAGTCTCCAACGTGGTACTCCCATGTTGCTCCATCCTTGAGGTGCTCCATCAGGCCTGGTAGGGACGGGAAGAACCTTCTGCAGAGCTCTCTTACGTCCAAGGCTACACCTCCTCTCCTATGTGCACGTACTTGACGTTTGTGAGCTCTTCTATCAGGTACTTTGCGCCACCTATCCCGCTGTCCTTCATGCCTCCAAAGGGAGCAAATATATCGTTGTAGAATGGGTCCTCGTTTATGACCACCATCCCGACATCTAGCCTGCTTGCTATGTACTCTGCTTCCTCTCTCGGGCCGTATATGCTTGCTCTCAGCCCGTAGCTGGTCGAGTTCGCTAGAGCTATGGCCTCCTCCATGCTGCTGAACTTGACGATGCTCCTCACTGGCGCAAAGCACTCCTCAACCCAGAGAAGGGGCTTCCTCTCGAGTGCGGTCTTCGAGTCGAGTTCTACCAGAGTGGGGTAGAAGAACGGGTCTTCACGCTTCCCTCCAACAAGCACTCTTCCACCTGAGGCTACTGTGTCTGAGAGCTGGTATTCAGCTAGGTCGAGCGCGAGCTTGTTGCCTATAGGCCCTATGTCTGTTGACTCGTCTCTGGGGTCGCCGACTTTCAGCTTGGAGATCTTATCTACCATCAGCTCCCTTAGCTCACCGTATACTGACTCATGCACTATGTACCTCTTGCTGGACACGCACATCTGGCCTGCATTGGAGTAGCCTCCCTTGACTGCTATGTCAGCTATCTTCTCTAGGTCTTCGACCTCCAGGATTATCATGGGGTCGTTTCCAGCTAGCTCTGGGACATACTTCTTCATTTTCCCAGCTACTGTGAAGAACCCTCCCATGAAGCTCTGCTTGGTGCTCTCCAGGTACTTGCCCATCTCTATCATGAGCTCCTTACCGACGTGGCTGTTAGCGTAGATGACTATGGCATCCACTAGAGGGCTGTGTATGAACTCCTTCGCAGCCTCAGCTCCAGGGTACACTGCGACCTCAACTATGTCTCCAGCTAGCTCAGCTAGCTTCAGAGTGGTGAGGGGAGCCCTCATCGAGGGCTTTAGCACCGTCGCGTTGCCTCCACCATACGATGAGAACAGGGAGTAGGCTGGGAGCACTAGCGGAGCGTTCCTCGGTGTTATGGCAGCTACAACCCCCATCGGAGTCCTGTACACGTAGCTCTTCCCGGAGAAGCTCTCTACCTCCTTTGGCCTCACCTTGTCTATCAGCGCATCGAAGAACATGGAGTTCCCGTAGGTCACTCTAGCCTCCCACCTGGCGTACTTCACTGGCTGCCCTGCTTCACGCACCATGAGGTCGACTATCTCCTCGCTCCTGTTCCTTATCTCTCGGCCTATCTCCCTCACCCTCTCTAGGCGGTCATCTAAGCCTGTTGAAGCTATCCTCTCCCTTGATTCGTGAGCTCTCCTGACCTTCTCACGGAAGGAGCTGAGGGAGTCCACCTCAAGCTCAGCTATGACCTCCCCAGTGTACTTGTCCCTTACCTCTACGGTCCTGCTCACGAGCGACACCTAGAGCAACATTTTAACGTAGAGCATGTCAGCTGCGTGAGGGTTGGAGTTGAGCTTTTTTAGAGTGCTCGCTCACTCAGCTAGAGAGAAGATAGTGAGGATGCTAGCTGAGGAAGGGCCCCTCACGTACAAGGAGATAATGGAGAAGACTGGGATAGCTGAGACTGGGAAGCTAAACTACCACCTTGAAAGGCTCTCTGGCTTCATCGAGAAGAGGGAAGGAGTCTATGTGCTGACTGACAGCGGCTGGAAGCTGTATGAGCTGATAAAGTACAGGGATGAGATCCTAGCTGGCAGGCCTCCAGCTAGGGAGAGGAGAAGGAGGCCTGTGCTCTCTAGGATTGGAGTCGTAGTGTGCATGTGTAATGGTGAGGTAAGCAAGGTTATCAGCCCAAGTAGGCTTGAGGAGGAGGCAGCTAAGCTTGAAGGCGTGGTCTCAACCATGGTGTTCCAGAACCTCTGCTCTCCTGTGAGCATAGAGAGGCTAGCTGGGTGGGTAAGGAGGCTGTTTATAAACAGGCTTGTGATAGCAGCGTGCTCACCGAAGCTGCATGCTGGAGTATACCAGCAGATAAAGGCGAAGGTTAAGGTGCCAGTTGAGGTAGTTAACATAGTTGAGCACTGCGCCTTCGTGCACCAGCCTGGCGACAAGGCCACAGAGAAGGCTGTAGCGATGCTAAAGGCTGCAGTCAAGTCGACTGGAGTAGAGGCGTATATGCCTACCAAGGTCGTCGCTGTGAAGAAGGCTGTTGCAGTCATAGGAGGTGGAGTAAGCGGGATACTAGTCAGCCTGCAGCTAGCTAAGCTCGGGTTCAAGGTCTACCTGATAGAGAGAGCTCCAACCATCGGTGGGCTTCTAGCCAGGTGGAGCAGAGTGGGTAAGGGGGACTGCGCTAGCTGCCTGGTCTCAGAGCTCGCCTCAAGCCTAGTCCTCCATGAGAACGTTGAGATAATGACGAACACAGAAGTCGTAGGGATATCAGGGGAAGTCGGAAGCTACGAGATAAGGCTTCTCAGAAAGCCCAGGTACGTTAACATCGAGAAGTGCACTGGATGCGGGACTTGCGCCTTAGTATGCCCTCGTGAGAGGCCTAGTGAGTTCGAGTTCGGGATGACCTCCAGGAAGGTGATCCAGATACCGTACTCCACAGCATACCCTTATGCGCCTTTCATCTCACCAGAGGACATAGAGCTGTGCCTGAGCTGCCGCAAGTGCGAGGAGACCTGCCCAGCTAACGCAATAGACCTCACCATGAAGGAGAAAGAGGACAAGATCTCCGTCGGAGCTGTAGTCTTAGCTACAGGAGGGGAGCTCTATAGCGGGCCTCTCCTCGAGAAGTATGGGTACACACTCCACGAGGACATAATAACCAGCGCAGAGTTCGAGAGAATGCTCTCCCTCGACGGGCCAACCAGGGGGGAGATAATTAAGCCGTCTAGTGGGGAGAAGCCTCTCAGCATAGGCATACTGCAGTGCATGACTAGCAAGGGGTGCTCAAGGTACTGCTGTAGCGTAGCAGCTAAGTACCTGAGGGTCATCAGGGAGAAGCTCCCAGATGCAATAGTCCACATAATATTCGACGAGAACAACATACCTAGAGACAGCGTGATACCAACTGAAATCTGGGATAGCGTGATAATAGGGAGGGGGGTGAGGATAAGAACTGAGAACGGCAGGATAATTGTAGAGATAGGCAGCAAGAGGGTGGAGGTTGACCTGCTGATCCTCAACCTAGGCCTGGATCCCCCATCAAAGCTCAGAGAGCTGCACTACATGTTGGAGTTCGCAGTAGATGAAAGGGGGTTCCTGGACCCTAGGTCGCTGCCGTACGGCTTCTTCGCATGCGGGGCTGTTACTGGGCCGAAGAGCTACGAGGAGCTCGTCTATGAGAGCTTAGCTACAGCCTCTGAGGTAGCCCTGATACTCTCCAGAGACAAGCTTGAGGTCGAGGAGGCTAAGGTCGTAGTAGACACAGAGCTATGTGGGGGGTGTGGGCTATGTGAAGCTGTCTGCCCGTTTAACGCAGTGAGCAGGGGGGACACAGGGGTGTATGTCGACCCATTCCAGTGCAAGGGGTGTGGCGCCTGCCTTCCAGCATGCCCAACTGGAGCACTGAAGTTCCACCAGCCTTCTGGGAAGATCCTCCAGATGGTTAAGGCTCTCTCAACCTATGATGGTAAGCCCAAGATACTGGCGTTCTGCTGCAGTGCATGTGGGTACCCGGCTGCTGACAACGCTGGGCTTAGGAGGCTGAAGTACAACCCAAACACCTTTGTACTAGAGGTCACGTGCACTGGGAGGATAGACTCGGAGTTCATACTTGAGGCTCTTAAGAGGGGGTTTGATGGGGTGATGATATTTGGCTGTAGGCTGGGATCCTGCAAGTACATCGACGGGATTGCTAAGGCGAAGAGCAGGGTGGAGAAGCTCAGAGACCTCTTAGGTGAAGCCATGGGGGGTAGGGTGAGGCTTGTAGAGATATCAGCCATAGAGGGGGAGAGGTTTGCGCGGGAGGTTGACAGCTTCTATAGGGAGCTAGCTGGGTGTGAGAGTGGAGTACGGGGAAAGGTGGGCGGTAATCCAGCTTAGCGGGTGCAGCGGGTGCCCTTCAGCTGTGTTCTCGTCGCCAGTCCTGCAAGACCTCGTGTACTCCATGCCAGTAGCCTACTTCCCGATGGTAACTGACAGCCAGAGGGTTCTGTCAGCAGACATCGCGGTGGTGTCAGGAGCAGTCTGCAAGAGAGCAGAGGAGGAGCTCCTCAAGAGAGTCAGGGAAAGCTGCAGCAAGCTAGTTGCCCTAGGGACTTGCGCGGTGTATGGGGGGGTAGTCAGCAGGGAGGTAGAGAGCGCTAAGGCTGTTCCTGAGGTCGTGGAGGTAGACCAAGTGATACCAGGATGCCCTCCGCCTGAGAAGCTTGTTGGGGAGTTCCTGATAGCTGAGGTAAGTGGAGGAGAGTTCAGGCTGCCAAGCTACAACGTGTGCAAGGAGTGCCCGAGAGCCCCGCTTAGGAGGAAGCCCCCCATCAGGGTCAGGTACCTGGAGCCTCCTGAGGAGCTTCAAGCTAAGGCCTGTTTTCTGGACCACGAGACCCTGTGCCTCGGGCCAGTTACTAGAGGAGGATGTGGCGCCGTCTGCATTGAGCTCGGTGTGCCCTGCCACGGCTGCCTTGGGCCGCCAGCCAAGAGCTATACCTCACAGCTGGCAAACTTCCTCTCCATACTCGACATCCAGCTAGAGAAGAGCAAACTGATGCAGTTTGTCTCGAGGTACATTAGGGTTGGTGTCCTATGAGCGTAAGGATTGTTAGAGTGCTCACTAGAGTAGAGTCTCCTGCCGAAGTCGTGTTCCATGTGCGTGGGGAGGAAGTCGAGAGGGTGGAGCTTAAGCCGATGCACTGTAGGCGTGTAGAGCATGCGCTAGCTGGGCTGCCAGCTGAAGCTGTGCCAGCTTACGTGTCCAGGATCTGTGGGCTCTGCCCGATAGCACATCAGATAGCGTCATCGCATGCGATCGAGGCCGCGCTCGGGCTGGAGAGGCCACCTGAAGCAGCTCTTGCAGTGAGGAAGCTTGCCTTGCTGGCTGAGCACATCAAGAGCCATACCCTGCACTTGTTCCTGCATGCGCTGCCTGAGCTCTTCTCATACGCCTACAACTCGCCTCAAGATGTGTTCACGCTATCTAAGGCTGAGAGAGAATACCCGAAGAGGATGGGAGCTCTGATAGCGTTCAGCGACAGGGTTCTAGCAGAGCTAGGTGGTAGGGGAGTGATCCCGATGATCTCGGCAGCTGGAGGGGTCTACAGCAGGCTCACAGCAGCTTCAAGAGATAAGATCGAGAAGAGGCTTAAGCAAGCTAAGGCTGCAGTAGACTGGGTTAGAGACCTCCTGTACAGCAGGAGGCTTCTAGACAAGGCCATGGTGGACAAGGAGCTCTATGACCTCCCTGAGCGCATCAAGCTCGTCACATCAGCTAGCAGGGAGGAGCTTTGGGGTGAAGTTAAGGTGTACGCAGCTGAACAGGAGCTGAAGCTCATACCGGCGGTAAGCCTGCTGAGTGAGGACTACAGCAGAGAAGCTCTTCTGACAGGGCCTGCTGCCCGGTACCTTGCTAGAGGAGGAAGCATACATGGGGTCATGAACTTGCTGAGCCACATCAGGATAAGGCTGGATGAGGTTAAGGCGTGTATAGACGCTGTTGAGAAGGCTTTGAACGAGCCTAGGCTCTACCATGGCGTACTGAGGGAGAGGCTTAAGGTGTCAGACTCTCAGGAAGCTGCTGCACTAGAGGCGCCTAGAGGAACTCTAGTCCACTACTACAGGATCAAGAGGGGGGCTATAGCAGAGAGCAGAATACTGACTCCAACTATGATAAACATGAGCACCATGATCATGGTAGCTAATAGGCTTGTGGAGCTGGCGAGCGACCTAGCTTTCCCAAGGGACTACATTATAGGCAAGACTATGGCAGCCATCAGGCTGTTTGACCCTTGCATCTCGTGCCTCTACCACACGGTTGAGCAGCTGTAGACGCTAACGTGTGAAGCCATGCTCGCTGTGAGCTGCTGACTGAGCTTTCACCTTAGCTCTTCTCAGCAGGATCGTTAGGGATATGAGGACAGCTAGTGCTGCAGCCATCGTTGCGAGCAGTGGAAAGCTCAGCTCAGGCTGCTGTAGCTTCTGCTGGCTTTCAGTCGCTGCTGGCTGGAGTATGAGCTCTGTTGCCTGGGGCTCTGAGCTAGGAGAGAACGATGGCTCTACTAGCTCTGAGGGGCTCTGAGGAGCTGGCGTCTGGGAGGGCCAGCTGGCCTCTGGTGTAGCTGTTGCAGGTGCAGCTGGTGGAGGCACAGCTTCCACTTCCACTACTCGGGTGTCTAGGACGTAGTCTCCATGTGCTAGCAGTATGGTGATGTTTAGTGTGCCCTCTGACTCAGCTAGCAGCTTGAATACGGCTTCTCCTATGGCTCCTGGCTCTACCTCGACTGTCGCATACTCAGGGGATATCCTGGCGCCAGTGGCATTGCATATCACTTTAGCTGCGATGTAGGCTTCACCTGTGTTTATCACATACACTTTGAGGTAGCTTTCCTCTCCTAGAGCCACCTGGGCTGGGACATCTATGCTTGCTATGCTTGCCTCCGCTACCTTCAGCTCTGCCTGCGGGGTTTCCTGCTGCTCCTCCTCAGTTTGAGGGGGCTCTCCCTGTAGGTGGCTTACTCTGAAGACGTACATCCTCGTGAAAGTGTCCTTCCACTTCCTTCCCGTTGATAGGTCGCTTATGAAGTCTATTTCCACTGCATATGAGCCTGGTGTGGCGTTGGCGGGGACTTTCCACTCCACATTAGAGAACACCACCCTGCTCCCAGGATAAAGCACCTTGGGTGGAAGCGGGTCTAGCTCGTATCTCACACCACTTGGATCTACTATTGTTATGCTCAAGTAGAAGGTTCCCTCGGTGTTCCCTATGTTCTCCACCACTATGTACAGGCTGACGGCCTCTCCTGGGTAATAGGAGTTCTTGGAGGGCTCCACGACGACAACGTGGAACACTGGAGCAAGCTCCATTACCACGGTGAATATCACCTGCTCCACGAAGTCGTCTTCATACCTCGCTATGCTATGTGGGTCTTGGATGCAGTCCACTGCTATCTTGTACTCACCTAGCTCAGCATCCTCTGGAATAGTCCAGCTGACTTCTCTGGCTACTAGCCCATATCCAGGGGAGAGGTAGGCTGGTGGCTCCACTATAATGGTGTAGTTTTTCCCTGATGGCGAGATGAACGTGACAACTATGTAAAAGTACGCGGGCTTAACCCCGATGTTCCTGACCTTAATATGGACTACAGCATTCTCTCCTCTAGCATACACCTTGGACTCTGCTGTGACTGTTATGCTGAAGAGGGGGCCAGGTATAGGCGTGGGCTTAGCATATACCCTGAAGAGCACGATCTCACTGAGGTCGTCATCCCACTTCTCAGACTTGTCAGCATGCTTCCAGCAGTCGACTCTAACCCTATACCTTCCCTCTGGAGCATTATCAGGTATGGTCCATGTGAATTGGATCTGGTCTGTGGTGGCTCCCACGTCCAGGAAGATGGGGCCGCTTAGAGGAAGCTCGTACACGTTGTTATCTGGGCCTACTATCTCCACACCCAGGTAGAATGTGGCCATTTCATCTCCAACGTTCTTCACAGTCACTATTATCGTCGCTGTCTCACCTTGTGTATAGCTTCCCTTATCAGAGGTGACTGATATGGTGAAGAAGGGGCCTGGGTGAGCAGCTGAGGGGGGTAAGCTGGACGCTAGGAGCATAACTGCTATGAAGAAGGCTGCTGCTATGAAGGAGCGAGATGCATGCATGAGCACCACTTAGGAGGTTTCTGCCGAGCACTGTAATTAATTTTACGTCAAGCACTATGAGAGTTACGCTACATCACGCATAGGAGCCAGCTAAGGTGGCTGCCTTAGATGCTGGCTTACTTCACACTGAAGCAGAGAAGTGCTGAGCAGCTGGTAAAAGTTTTAAACCACGCGGGGTAGCGGCTAGGCGAAAGAGGGGATGTCTTGGCGGACTTAAGGATCCGAGAGCACCCTATACTCGAGTTTGAGCGTGGAAAAGAGGTTACGATATACTTTGAGGGGAAGCCTGTCAAGGCTTATGAGAACGAGACCATAGCTGCAGCACTTTATGCGAGTGGTGTCAAGGTTTTCAGTAGGAGCTTCAAGTACAGGAGAGCAAGGGGCTTCTTCTGCGCAATAGGAAGGTGCTCAGCCTGCATGATGGAAGTGGATGGAGTACCCAACGTCAGGACATGCATGGTTCAGGTCAGAGATGGCATGAAGGTGAGGAGGCAAAAGGGGTGGCCTAGCACAGAGCTAGACCTGCTGGCTCCAGTGCTTAGCAGAATGGATCTTTCTTCATCAGCATATCTCAAAAGGATGGCCAGGCCCTCAGCTCTCAGGAGGATTTACCTGAAGCTCATGAGGAAGTTCACTGGCATAGGCAGCGCTAAGGCGGTGGGGGGAGGAGCTAAGAGGCCTGAAGTCTATGACGTGGAGGTAGCTGTAGTGGGAGGGGGGCCAGCAGGGCTGATGGCAGCTATTGAAGCAGGGCAGCTCTGTAGGAGCGTGCTGCTGATCGACGACAAGCACAAGCTGGGAGGGCAGCTGATAAAGCAGACCCACAAGTTCTTCGGGAATGTCAGCTACTGCGCTGGGCGCAGAGGCTTCAAGCTAGCTGAGGAGATGACTGAGAAGATCTCGAAGATGAGCAGCGTCAAGGTGCTCACATCGACTTCAGCGTTCGCATACTACCCTGGAGAGGGGTTCCTCGCTGCTGTGAGAGATGGAAGCAGGATAGTCAA
>QMWA01000024.1 GCA_003661385.1 Thermoproteota archaeon
CCTATCTCCAATCTTCACCCCGATCTTCTCCCTGACCTTCTTGGGGATGGTTACTTGGTACTTTCTGGTGACAACTACCTCCATGATCTCACTACAGTACTACGGTACTACCGTAGTTAAATGTTGCTCCTGAGACCATAGCTCCTCCTTATCTTAGCTAAGAATGCCCTACATGTCTCCACTAAGCTCTCTTCTCCTTTGCTCTCATGCCCAGCCTGCTGTATGAGGTATGTAAGTGCAGGTGCTTACTGTGTACCGCTAGCTTGCTGCACTGTAGCTTTTTTCTTCAGCTTCTTGTATGCTAGGTAGCCTAGTGCTGTGGCTGCTGCTAGTGGTGACAGCGCTATCGTCAGGGTTATTATTGCTATGGCTACTTTGATGGCCCATGACACTGCGTTTGCTAGGGTTTCTCTTAGGCTGACTTCTGGCTTGAGTGGTGTTGGCTTGGGCTTGTGTAGGGCTACTGTGACTGTCGCCATCTCTGTGTGGTGCTCTAGGTACTTGATTCTCCCCTCTAGGCTCTCTATTTCGCTTCTCACTCTGGTGAGCTCTGCCTCCACTTTAAGCACGTCCTCGACTGTCTCAGCTCTATCTAGGAGCTTTAGCAGCCTCTCCTCTGTGGCCTTTAGGTTGCTTAGCCTAGCTTGCAGGTCTATGTACTCCATTGTGACGTCGTAGCCTCTTGTGCTCTCTCTTTCGAGCTTACCTAGCTTCTTGACCCAGCTGATGAAGCTCTCAAAGTGGTCTACTGGGATCTTGGCTGTTATCCTGGTCCACTCACCTGACCTGTCGCTCCAGGACCTGGACTCGGAGATGTAGCCTCCTAGCTCCCTGACCTTGCTCTCTACTGCTGCTCTAGCCTCCTCCAGCTCCTCAACCTTAAGCTCGACTTCAGCAGTGTACACAACCATCCTCTTGTCCTCGGCTCTCCCAGCTTCAGGTGGGGTGGCGGGGAGGGGGATTGGAGGCTGTGCTGGAGCCTTGGTTGCTGCTGGAGCAGCTTCCTTCCTGCCTTCCTCTAGTGCGGAGGGCCTTTGAGCTATGAGGTACGCGGCAGCTGCTCCGCATAGCAGGACCAGGCTTATGGCTATCCAGAGCTTTCTCAAGTGAGCACCTAGCTACCTAGCTTCCTCATGTTATGAACTTTTCTCAAAGCTGCCATGGAGGCTGGAGTAGAGCTTGATGTCTGTAGCCTAGGTGTCAGCTTCTCTTAGGCTCTTATGCTGCGGGTAAAGCATTTAACTGCTAGCGTCCTCCAGCCTGGGGCTAGGTGGCCTCCTTGAAGGTGCCTGAGGGGTTTTTCCTGGGGGCTATGGGTGAGCTCTCAGAGCTTGCTGGGGAGCTTGCTAGGAGGGTTGTCTTGGAGCATGGGAGGGCTAGGAGGATGCTGAAGCCTGTGGCTGAGGGCTATGCTAAGGTTGAGGTCAGCAGGGGGCTCAGGGAGGAGTGTGCTCGAGTCCTAGAGGAGCTTGATGCTAGGCTGAGGGGTGGTGGAGGGAGGTCTGCTGTCCCTGTGTTTGCACCTGGGTACTTTGCTCACATGCAAGCTGACTGCATTTGGGTAGCTGCCTTAGCTAAGCTTGCTGCTGACCTCTGGAACCAGAACAACGTGAGCTATGAGTCTAGCCCGACGACCACGGCGCTGGAGCAGGAGGTCATAGCTACGCTAGCTAAGGCGCTCGTCGGCTGGAGCCCAGAGCAGTGCACTGGGCACTTAGCGAGCTGTGGGTCGGTTGCAAACCTGGAGGCCCTGTGGCTTGCTAGAGAGAAGGCTGCTGCAGCTACGCTAGCAGGGAAAGAGGGGGAGTGGGGGCGGGCTTTCAAGGAGCTCTGGAGCCTCGTCGGTGGGCAAGGCTTCAAGCCTGGTGGCTGGAGCTCTCCAGCAGGAGGGCTGGTGCTGGCTTCTGAGGACGCTCACTACTCTATTGAGAAGGCTGCTCGGATCCTTGGCCTCAAGCTCCAGAGGGTTGAGGTGGATGAGCGTAGGCGGATGAGCACCCAGAAGCTCAAGGAGGCCTTGAAGGCTGCTCTGGAGGCTGGGGAGAGGCCTGTCTGCGTTGTAGCTACCCTCGGCACCACCGGTTTCTGCAGCTTCGACCCTCTGCATGAGGTTGTTGAGCTACGCAGCCGCCTCTACCAGGAGGCTGGCTGCTGGTTCCACATCCACGCTGACGCAGCCTGGGGTGGGCCTCTAGCTCTCCTAGCTGGCAGCAGCATCCTGGAAGCTGACGTGGAAGCTGCGCTCAAGGCGATGGCTCAAGCTGACAGCATAACCATAGACCCACATAAGCTCCTATACGTGCCATACCCTGCTGCAGCAGTCCTCTATCGAGACAGGAGAGACCCCCTGCTGATCTCCACATACACACCCTACCTGTTCCACAGCGAGCTGCACCAGAAGTCTCTAGGTGCATCCACTGTGGAAGGCTCTAGGCCAGGCTCGGTGGCTGCAGCAGTGTGGGCTGCCCTAAGGCTGATGACATCCAGTAGAGAGCCCTTGAGCAAGCTGCCGAGGGGCATGCTCCTCGACAGGTACAAGCCTCTCCTAGCTCACGGCCTCAGGAATGCTAGGAGGCTCTACCAGATGCTGAAGGCCTTAAGCCAGCAGCAGCCCATTAAGCTGGTCCCAGACACCCCGCCGCAGGGGAACATAGTCTCCTTCCAGCTCAGCCTCCCATCCAAGGACCTGGCTGAAGTAAACCTGGCGCTCTACAGGCTAGTGAACAGGAGCCTGCTCTCCCCAGAGCAGGGGGTGTTTCTGGTCTCGTTCAACGAGAGGCTTGCTGCCATAAGGCTGGTTCTAGCAAACCCATACGCCACTGAAAGAACCCTAAGGGCGTTTACTAGAATGCTGGAGAGCAAGATCCAGGAGCTGCTGGCTGGCTTGCAGCGCCAGGCTACGTGCAGCAGCATGGAAGCTGGAGCCTACAGCTAAATATTAGAGCAGCTTCCTAGCTGAGGTGCTATCATGAGCAGGAGAGCTGTCTTCTCCAGCAAGGCTCCTAAGCCTGTCGGCCCTTACTCCCAAGCTATAGTAGCAGGTGGCTTCGTGTTCGTCTCAGGGCAGATCCCAGTAGACCCGTCTACAGGAGAGCTCATCGACGACATCGAGAAGGCTACTGAGCTGGTGCTAGAGAACACCAGGAGGATCCTAGAGGAGGCTGGGTCCTCGCTTGACAAGGTCGTTAAGGTCACTGTGTACCTCAGAGACCTCTCAGACTTCCAGCTGTTCAATAAGGTCTACTCGAGGTACTTCCCTGAAGCTCCTCCAGCGAGATCCACGCTGCAAGCCAAGCTCCCAAAGGACGCTAGGCTAATGCTAGATGCCATAGCTATTGCAGGAGGATGAAGCCAGCTACATGGCTGATGCGTCTCGGAGGCAAGCTCGAGACGACCGGCTACACTACGCTCTAGCCTGAGGTGGCAGCCTGCATGCTGGCGTAGTGGAGCTAGCATGGGAGCTAGTCTCATGCCACAGGTGTGAGTATACCACGCTGCACCGCTATGTCCTGTAGAGGCTGCTGCAGAGCTTAGGCCCTGAAGGTGTTTTTAAACAGGGCTCGTACTGGGCTAAGGGATGCATATGCTGCTGGAGGGTGAGGGTGTCACCAAGCGCTTTGGCGGCCTCACTGCTCTCAGAGGCGTGGACTTCAAGCTGGAGAAGGGAGAGATCCTAGGGCTTATAGGCCCGAATGGAGCTGGTAAAACCACCCTCTTCAACATCATAAGCGGCTTCCTCAAGCCTACAGCCGGCGTCGTGAGGTTTAAGGGGGTTGAGCTGACTAAGCTTAAGCCTCACCAGATATGTAGGCTTGGTATAGCTAGGACCTTCCAGGTTGTCAAGCCTTTCCTCAAGTCTACTGTCCTGGAGAACGTGATGGCTGGCGCCATGTTCGGAAGGGAGAGGGGGCTTGGGCTAGATGAAGCCAGGGAAGAAGCCCTGTACTACCTGAGGTTCGTTGGGCTTGAGTCGAAGAAGAGCGTGCTCGCTAAGGACCTCAATGTGGTGGAGAGGAAGTTCGTTGAGATAGCTAGAGCCTTAGCTACGAAGCCTGAGGTCATACTGCTGGATGAGCCTCTAGCAGGCCTCAACCCAGCTGAGATAGCTGAGGCCTCTAAGCTCGTGGAGAGGATCAGAGACGAGCTTGGTGTCACGGTGTTCTGGGTTGAGCACGTGATGAAGGCTATAATGGGGACTGCTGAGAGGATAATAGTCCTGCACAATGGGATGAAGATTGCTGAAGGCCCTCCACAGGAGGTCTCCAGGAACAGGAAGGTTATAGAGGCATACCTTGGGGAGGCTGTAGGTGAGGTTGTTGCTTGAGGTCAGAGGGCTAGAGGTAGGGTATGGTGAGCTCACCATACTCAGGGATGTCAGCCTCAATGTCAGGGAAGGTGAGCTCGTAGCCATAGTGGGCGCTAATGGCTCAGGGAAGACTACCTTGCTCAGGACTATAGCTGGCCTGATCCAGCCGAGGAAGGGGGAGATAGTCTACGAGGGCAAGAGGATAGAGGTTCTTCCGCCACATGATAGAGCTGAGCTCGGGATAGTCTACATACCGGAGGGCAGGAGGCCCTTCCCCTACCTGACGGTTGAAGAGAACCTCGAGCTAGGCGGCTTCAACACGAGAGCGAGGGGCAAGATCAGGGAGAACCTTGAGTTCGTCTACAGCCTGTTTCCAGTGCTCAGGGAGAGGAGGAGGCAGCTTGCTATAACCTTGAGTGGTGGAGAGCAGCAGATGCTAGCTATAGCTAGGGGGCTGATGGCTATGCCGAAGTTCATGATGCTAGATGAGCCCTCCCTGGGGCTGGCGCCGAAGATAACGCTGACTGTGTTCGAGGTGATCAAGAGGCTGCATGAGGAGCAGAAGCTCACTGTGATGCTTGCTGAGCAGAACGTCAAGTACGCCCTAGAGCTAGCTGACAGAGCTTATGTCCTTGAGACAGGGCAGATAGTGATGGAGGGAGCTGGCAGGGAGCTGCTGCGCAACGAGCACGTCAAGAAGGCGTATCTAGGCATCTAGGCTGCTAGGTACCTTCCTATAGCTCTCCTGAGATACGGGTATATGCCCTCTGGCATGAACCTCACTACCATTATGATCAGCAGCCCGTAGACTATCAGGTGTACGCCAGCATACCCTCCTCCTAGCATGGCGAATATGGTCTGTCTCAGGAGTATCAGGATCATTGAGCCGACTATAGGCCCTATGAACGTCCCAACTCCACCCACTATGGCTACAATGAGTATCTCATCAGACCTCTCTGGTGTCAGCACTATGTCAGGCCTGATGTACCCTGTCAGCTGGGCGAAGAATGTCCCTCCGATCCCAGAGAAGAAGGCGCTCAGCAGCAAGGCTACCATCTTGTACTTGAAGACATCTATTCCAACTGAGGCAGATGCGTCTTCGTCTTCGCTGATCATCTTGAATGCAGCTCCAAGCTTAGACTTCTCAATTCTATAAGACACCATGGAGAGCAGGAAAAGCATCACGTACGCGAGGAGGAACCAGTAGAATGAGTCGTCGAACTGCATGTAGGCTGCTGACCTGGTTATAGGGAGTATTATGCCGAGGGGCCCGTTCGTTATGAAGTCCAGCTTGAGGGTGAGCAGCCTGACCATCTCAGCTACAGCTATCGTAGCTAGAGCGAAGTAGGCTCCTCTAAGTTTGAGCGTCGGGTACCCCATGATTAGCGCTAGGAGAGCTGCTAGAGCTCCTCCAGCAAGCATCCCAGCCCACGGTGTTACGCCGTAGTTTGTGAAGAGGAGCGAGGAGGCGTAGGCTCCAAGCCCGAAGAACGCTGCATGCCCGAATGAGAGCTGCCCAGCGTACCCGTAGAGTATGTTCCAGCACTGCCCGAGGTAAGCCCACAGCAGGATCAATGTGAGGGTGTAGACTATGTAGTGTAGCCTTAGAGCCCTGAACAAAGCTGACACCAGGAGGAGTGCAGCGAATATGGCAGCAATCTCCCTGGGGATCTCGATCCTCATGCTACCTCCTCCCCATGAGCCCCCTAGGCCTCACGTAAAGGACCAGGAGGAACACCGCGTAGACTAGCAGGTAGCTGTAAGCTGTGCCGAGCAGCACGCTTCCAACCCCCTCTAGGACCCCGACTATTATCCCAGCTATGAATAGCCCTAGGAAGCTGCCTAGGCCTCCTAGCACGACTATCACGAAGCCTAGCAGGCACCATGTGAGCCCCACATAGGGGTAGACGTAGTAGAATGTAGCTATCAGGGTCCCAGCTATCCCTGTTAGGGCCCCTGCTAGCATGAGGGTGAGCAGCCTTACTTTAGCTGCGTTTATCCCCATGAGGCTAGCGACCTCAGGGTCTCCTATCACATCTGATGTGGCTAGTATAGCCTTTCCAGTCAAGGTCTTCTTGAAGAATGCGTACACGCCTAGCATGACAGCAACAGACATTATGGCTGCGATGATGTGGGCTGCTGACAGCCTCACTCCCCCAACGTTCACCGAGACCTCGATGTACTTGTTTGGCGTGCTGAGGAAGTTCTGCTTCCAGAGAGCTTGAGCTATACCTATCAGCAGAGTTGACAGACCGAAGGTTGAGAGTATGGTTGACAGAGGCGCCCCCTTAAGGACAGGTTCTATGAGCTGCTTCTGCGTTACGAATCCTATTACAGCGCCTATAGCTATGTTAAGAGGTATTATGAGGTATGGATCGAGGTTGAAGAGCACTACAAGCCAGTAGGTGGAGTACATTGTCACCATGATCCACTCTCCATGCGCGAAGTTGATGACGTGCATCACACCCCAGGCAAGCCCTAAGCCGACGAAAGCGAGGCTATAGATGCATCCTAAGACAAGCCCGAAGGCAAGTATTTGCGCCAGTACACCAAGCACGTCCTACACCTCCCGCCTTGTCCCCTTCTGCTTTTAAAAGCTTTTACGCGAACTCAAGACTTAAATAGCGTAGCATAGTACCCTAGTGGTGCAGTACCTTGAGGCTCTCGAAACCTGTTTTAGCAGCGATAGTGATAGCCATAGTTGTGATCGCGGGTGCAGTCATCTACAAGGCTTTCATAGCCAAGCCAGTTGTCAAGGAGGTTAAGGTGGGTGTGATCCTGCCTTTGACTGGCCCAGCTAGCAAGGAGGGGTGGATCGCCAGGCATGGCATTGAGCTTGCAATAGAGCACATCAATAGGCAGGGTGGAGTCAAGTCTCTAGGTGGAGCCAAGCTGGTTCCGATATTTGCTGACAGCGCAGGGAAGCCTGAGGTTGGGATGGCTGAGGCTGAGAGGCTCATAACAGTGGAGAAGGTCCATGTGCTCACAGGATGCTACCAGAGCGCCGTCACTCTGCCGGTTGCTGGGGTAGCTGAGAAGTACAAGATCCCATTCATGGTAGCTGACGCCATATCAGACAAGATAACCGAGCAGGGCTACAAGTACGTGTTCAGGGTCCACGGGAAGGCATCCTGGTATGGGAGAGACGCTGTGAAGTTCATAGTTGACATGAACAAGAAGTATGGCACAGACTTCAAGAAGATAGCTCTAGTCTATGAGGACGATGAGTTCGGTAAGTCAAGTGCTGAAGGCTTCAAGAAGTACCTTAAGCAGCTTGCTCCAGGCTATGAGATAGTGATAGAGGAGTCCTACCCACTGGCTGCAGCAGACCTCACCCCACTGGTAACCAAGGTTAAGGCTGCAGACCCGGATGTAGTTGTCCACGTGGCTTATGTGAGTGATGCCATACTGTTCTTCAGGGCCATGAAGACGCTGAACTGGTGCCCGAAGGTCTACCTAGGGCTAGGTGCAGCTGGCCAAGCACACCACGACTTCATAAAGGGCCTTGGCAAGGATGCTGAGTACGTCTTCACTCAGACAGAGTGGCAGCCAGACCTGCTTCTCTCACCTAAGCTGAAGGGCTTCAAGTGGGTGAATGACGAGTACAGGCAGAAGTATGGGGAGGACATGGTTGGGATATCAGCAGACTGCTACTCATCAACCTGGGTGCTATACTACGCGATAGAGAAGGCTGGGTCACTAGACCCAGATAAGATAAGGGATGCACTAGCCTCAATAGTCATGGACTTGCCTTCAAAGGAGGTCAACGTGATACTCCCATACACCAAGATAGACCTGACTTCAGAAGGCCAGAACCCACATACTGCCATCTGTGTAGCGCAGATACTCGAGGGCAAGTTCAGGATAGTCTGGCCTGTTGAGTTCGCTACAGTGGAGGCCAAGTGGCCAATACCCTCATGGGAGGAGAGAGGCTAGCCTCCACCTCTAACATTATTTTGTGGTGGTCTCATGCAGTCTAGGAGTGATGTCTTCATACCCTTTATCAAGCCCTTCATAGCTGAGAAGGAGATCGTGGTATCACATGGCAAGGGGGCTGTAGTATACGACACTGAGGGGAACAGCTACATCGACATGTTTGGGATGCACTCTGCTGCTGTACAGGGCTACTCTCACCCGAAGATAGTTGAGGCAGTCAAGAGGCAGGCTGAGAAGATAATGCATGTGACCTACGACTTCGCCACAGAGCCCTCAGTGAAGCTTGCTGAGAAGCTCATCGAGATCACCCCAGAGGGCCTGAACAGAGTTTACCTGCTGAACAGCGGAGCTGAGGCAGATGAGGCTGCGGTATACACTGCCAGGAGGGCAACTGGGAGATATGAGCTCATAGCCCTCTACGGTGCGTTCCATGGCAGAACCTACGGGGCTAGGAGCCTAATAGGCTGGAGGGGGTACAAGACTGGAGGAGGCCCGTTCCTTCCTGGAGTCCACCACATGCCATCATACTACTGCTACAGGTGCTCACTCGGCTTAGAGCACCCAGGATGCAACCTGCAGTGTGCTAGGCTGCTCAGCGATGTCATAACATACCAGACTTCAGGTGAGGTAGCTGCCTTCGTAGCTGAGCCCATGCAGGGGACTGCTGGGAACATACCTGCTCCAAGCGGGTACTTCACCACAGTCAAGAAGATACTAGATGAGTATGAGATACTGCTCATAGACGACGAGGTGATCACAGGGTTCGCTAGAACAGGCAGGATGTTCGCCATAGAGCACTATGGCGTCACCCCTGACATAATGGTTGTAGCAAAGGCCCTGGGTGGAGGCCTCCCAGTGTCTGCGATAGTAGCCACAGAGGATGTAGCTAGCAAGGTGATGCCCATGGACTACTTCACGACATTCGGTGGGAACCCTCTTGCGGCAGCTGCGGCGCTAGCGGCCATAGAGGTCATAGAGGAGGAGAAGCTCGTCGAGAGGAGCCAGAAGCTAGGAGACTACCTGATGAAGAGGCTGAGAGAGCTCCAGGAGAAGCACGAGCTCATAGGTGACGTGAGGGGGAAGGGCTTGCTCATCGGCGTCGAGCTCGTGAAGGACAGGAAGACCAAGGAGCCAGCACGCGAGGAGTCCTATCAGGTTAGGGTTGAGTGTCTCAAGAGAGGAGTGATAATGCCAGCTGGAATGGGCTGGCTTGGAAACGTCATCAGGATGAACCCTCCGCTGGTGATAACAGAGGAGCAGATAGACAAGGCGGTTGACGTCCTGGATGAGGCCTTGAAGGCTGTAGGCTAGTGGTACTCAAGCTTCTTCCTGCCTAGCAGGTAGTCTATGTAGTCTCTCACCCCCATTTTTATGCTGTACTTCGGCTCATACCCTAGCTTAGCTCTAGCCTTCGATAGGTCTAGAGGCCCTCTTACTGGCTCAGCTATGTCGTAGCCTGGGCCTATCTCGACATCTGCTCCCGGCACCATCTCTCTGACTATATCAGCAAGCTCGTGGAGGCTGCACATCTCCCCTGAGCCTATGTTGAACGCCTCTCCTCCTACACCCTCTCTGATGGCAGCTAGGTAAATTGAGTGAGCTACATCCAGGACATAGACCGCCTCATACCTCTGGTCTCCTCCCTCCTTTATCCTGACAGGCCTCCCTTCAACAGGCCCCTCAATGATCTCCTTGAAGGAGCTGAACCCCCTTCTGCTCTGCCAGGGGCCGTAGACTATCGGGAATCTGAGCGCAACGAACTCTATACCGTAGTCTCTGAAGTAGTTGAAGCCCAGGTGCTCTGAGAAAAGCTTGGTGGCACCATATATGGTCACGGGGTTCTTAGGGTGGTCCTCGGTGACGACTTCCCCCTCCTTAGTATACCCGTAGACTGCTGTAGAGCTCAGGTACACAACACGCTTGACATCAAAGACTCTAGCTCCCTCAAGCACATTCAGCGTCCCTACGACGTTGACCTTAAAAGCATCTCTAGGCCTCCTCTGAGAGGCTGCTGTCAACAGGGAGGCGCAGTGCACTATGCAGTCGACATCATGCCTCCTCAGAGCCTCCATGACGCCAACTGGATCTGAGACATCCCCCCGGATCACGGAGACCTTATCCATTATGTCCTCGATGGCCTTGTAGCCTGAGGTAAAGGTCGAGTATGCTACAGCCTTCCAGCCATGGTGCACGAAATCATGGAGGACATGAGAGCCTATGAAGCCAGACGCCCCAGTTACGAGCACACAGCCCATCAAAACACCCAGAGCTACCCACCAGGCTAGCTTATAAGCGTTTCCACAGCTAGAGGTGGCAGCCCATAGAGCCAGCAGCCTCTGGTAGCGCTAAGCTGAGGCATGTCTGAGCTGCTTGAGCAGCTAATGGTTTAAAGGCTCTGCTGCTGCAGGTGCTAGGTGCCAGCTTGCCCCCGCTTGAGAAGGTTGTTGAAGGTGTTGAGGCTACTTTGAAGCTGTACCTAGAGGACTCCTACCTGAAATCCACTAGAGCCATGGTCGTGAAGGCTGTTAAGAGTGGTGGAAGGTATTATCTGGTTGCTGACAGGACCGTGTTCCACCCTAAGGGTGGTGGGCAGCCTAGTGACCGAGGAGCTATTAGGGGCAGTGGGTATGAGGCTGCTGTAGCTAGGGCTATGGAGTGCCGTGGTGTAGTTGTGCACTGGTGTAAGCCTGTCTCTGGTGTGCCATGTGAGGGTGAGGCTGAGCTAGCTATAGACTGGGGCTTCAGGTACCTGTTGATGAGGAGGCATACTGCAGCTCACCTCCTGGACTACGCTCTGGCAGAGGTTCTAGGAGAATATAGGCCTGCCGTCTCCTCCTGGCTGGATCACCCAGCTTATGTCGAGTTCAAGGGCCCTGCTCCAGGCAGCTCTGAGGTGAGGGAGGTTGAGGAGGCTGAGATGAGGCTCATAGAGGAGGGGCTGCCAGTCGAAGCCAAGCA
Source organism: Thermoproteota archaeon (assembly GCA_003661385.1). Taxonomy (GTDB): domain Archaea; phylum Korarchaeota; class Korarchaeia; order B14-G2; family B14-G2; genus B14-G2. The sequence continues at coordinate 11,201 of QMWA01000024.1, forward strand.
CATGCCTTCAGAGGAGGTTGAGAGGCTCCCAACAGTAAAGGGGGTGAGGCTCCCTAAGCTGAGCAGGTACCGTGTGATCCAGATTGGAGACCTACCTCCAATACCGTGTGGTGGCACGCATGTCAAGAACACTAGGGAGGTAGGTGGCTTCAGGGTTCTGAAGCTCGAGGACTGCGGGGGGAGCTTTAAGCTCTACTTTGAGGTCTGAGCTGTAGGTGCCTTATCCCACCTCCTACGACTGTCATGAGCACCTTAATGCGCTTGAGGCCCTCTAGGCTTGCTTCAAGAGGGTTCTCTGAGAGGGCTACGAGGTCAGCGTACTTCCCCTCCTCTATGCTCCCCATGAGGTTTTCCTCGTGGATCGCGTAGGCGGCGCTAGCTGTCAGCAGGTCTACTGCCTGCCTTACTGAGATCCTCTGGCTTAGGTACCAGCTCCAGTCTCCTCTGGCCTCAGGTGGGAGAGGCCTAGCTGCAGCGTTGTAGACTCCAGTCAGAGGGCTTGCGTCCTCTATTGGGTAGTCTGAGCCTCCACAGCACTTCACTCCAGCTTCAAGCAGGAGCTTCCAGGGGTAAGCGTGCTCTAGCTGCCTTGAGCTCAGCCTGCAGGCAGCCATCTCCCTGTCTGATGTCGCGAAGCTGAGCTGTATCGAGGCTATGACGCCGAGCTCCCGCATCCTAGCTATGAGCTCTCTGCTCAGCACCTGGCAGTGCTCAATCCTGTGCCTAAGCTTGCTGCACTCCTTCCTCGCCACGTCCTCTAGCGCATCCAGGGCTGCCTTGACAGCTCTGTCTCCTATCGCGTGGATGCACACCTGTAGCCCAGCGCTATGGGCTTTTGACACCAGCTCTCTGAGCTCACTTGGGGTATGGAGGAGCTCTCCCCTACACCCAGGCTTGTCTCTGTACTCCTCCTCTAGAGCTGCTGTCCTAGCTCCCAGCGAGCCGTCGAGGAACAGCTTGATGCCCTGGATTCTGAGCCAGCTGTCCTCTACCAGCACATCCTTAAGGTCTACTAGGGAGTCTAGGAGGCTCACTGCCCTTATCGGGTCTGTAAAGCTCCTCCTGCCTGTGCTCACCGCTAGCGCTCTGAGCAGAACCCTGACTCTGACTGGCAGCCTACCAGCCTTGTGCAGCACTCTGTAAGCCTGGAGCTCCTCTATGCCTGCTGCAGCATCCACTATGGTTGCCAGCCCAAGGGAGGCTAGCTTGCCTAGTGTAGCCTGCAGCCTCCTAGCCTTGACCTCGCTTGGAGTCTGCCTTAGCATGTACCTGAGCGCGTACTCTGCTGCCAGCTCCTTAAGCACACCACTATCGTAGTCTATTATCACACCCTTCTCCTCATCTACTGGGGTCCTCCTGCTTATCTTGAGGAGCTCTAAGGCCCTGGAGTTGGCTACAGCAGAGTGCAGGCATACTCTAGCCAGCAGAACAGGCCTACCTTCAGATACCTCATCCAGCTCGCTTCTAGTGGGCTCGCCTCCAATAGCAGCCTCGCTCCAGCCGAAGCCTAGCACCCACTCGCCTCTCGCCTTCTCCCTAGCTGCCTTCCTGACCATGCTATAGACTTCACTTAGGCTCCTAGCTGAAGTGAGGTTTACGTCCACCATGGCTTCTGTCAGTGGGTGCATGTGGCAGTCGATGAACCCAGGGAGCACAGCAGCTCCACCTAAGTCTACTAGATGGGTCCCTAGGCCAGCGAACCTCAGCACCCTGCCTGAAGAGCCCACGGCAGCTATCCTATCCCCCTTGACTGCCAGAGCCTCAGCTACCCCACTTGGTGTAATGACTCTGCCACCATACAGGATGAGGTCAGCTTGCAAGCCTCTCTACCTCTAGCATGCTTGATGCCTAAGCTGGAAACCTTTAATAGCTCTGTGTCTACAGGCGGCTATGGAGCTAGTTGTAGTCTGCTTAGGTGGCAACGCGCTTATGCCTCCTGTCTCCAGGTTCTCGATAGAGGAGCAGGATAATACCATAGCTGAGACATGTAAGCTGCTCGTAAAGCTCGTTGACAGAGGTTATAGGCTTGTGATAGTTCATGGGAATGGCCCTCAGGTTGGAGCTAGGATAGAGCAGTGCTTAGCTGCCAGAGAGCTCATGAAGCCCTTTCCTCTCGATGTCCTTGACGCCGAGACCCAGGGGCAGATCGGGTACATGATCCAGAAGCACCTGGCATCACTGCTAGCTAGCCGAAGAGGGTTCCGAGGCTGCGTCACTGTCGTCACCCAGGTGGTAGTGGACCCAGAGGACGAGGCCTTCAAGAAGCCTACTAAGCCAGTTGGGAGGGCTCTCTCAAGAGAGGAGGCAGAGCACCTTGCTAGAGAAGGGTGGAGCTTGGTCGAGGAAGTTGGCAGAGGATACAGGAGGGTCGTCCCGTCTCCTAAGCCAGTGAAGGTGGTCGAGACAGATGCTGTGAGGACGCTGGTTGAAGCAGGCTTCATAGTCGTAGCTGGAGGTGGAGGCGGGATCCCTGTGGTGGAGGCCGACAGCAAGCTGATGGGAGCTGAAGCAGTAATAGACAAGGACAGGACTGCTGCCAAGATCGCCATAGAGCTGGGCGCAGACCTCCTCCTGATCCTCACTGACGTAGACTGCGTCTACGTGAACTTCAGGAAGCCAGGTGAGAAGCCGATAAGGAGGATGACCGCTAAAGAAGCTAGAGAGCTGCTAGCTAGAGGAGAGTTCCCACCTGGAAACATGGGGCCCAAGGTGGAGGCCTGCATAGAGTTCGCTGAGGCAACAGGGAACCCAGCTGCAATAGGCCACCTAAGCAAGCCTGTTGAGACAGCAGAAGGCAAGGCTGGCACCATGATAGTCCCATAGCGCGCACGCATGTTTACGCAACTCTTTAAATATATGTTGCACACACTGTAGCTGGTAGCCTTGAGAAAGAGTGTGCTCAGAGCATTCCTAGCCATAAGAGATAGCCCAGCTTCAGTAAGGGAGCTAGCTGAGAGGCTTGATGTAAGCTACAGTGAAGCCAGCAGGCTAGCTAAAGCCCTCATCAGCCTGGAGCTAGCCTCAAAGGAGAGGGGGAAGCTGAGGGTTGCACCAAAGGCCAAGGCAGCCCTCCTAGCTAAGCTGTCGAGGAGGTACGACATCCTGAGGCTGCTCTCCGGTGCCAGGGAGAGGGTTCTCAGAGCCATGCTGAAGGCCAAGAGCATAAGTGAGCTCCAGAGAGCCCTAGGCCTATCCAGGTCTACTCTGGCAAGGCACCTAGCTCAGCTAGCTGAAACAGGCGCCATCAAGGTAAATGGTAGAATAGAGCTAGACCCAGACCTAGA
>QMWA01000025.1 GCA_003661385.1 Thermoproteota archaeon
GCTGGCAGAGAAATCAGAAGCTCAGGAGAGGGCTATGCAATTGAAGCAAGAGATCAGCGAGCTAGATGCACAGCTGAACAAAGTTCTTATGACGCTCTCTAGCGCAGACAGGAAGCTTGCTAAGGTGAAGGCTACCCTAGACAGAGTGAGAGCGAAGAGAGAGCTCTTACAAGAGAAGCTAAGGAAGATAGAGAGTCAAATAGACATGCTAAGCTCTAAAGAGCGGGAGCTATCTGCGGAAGCTGAAGATCTCAGAAGGGAAATCCAGAGGATAGCTGAGAGCTTACCAGACAGCATAAAGCCTCTAGAACCTGTACCTAAGGAGGAAGATATCTTAAGAGAGCTAGCTAAGGTAGAGGTTTCGTTGGAAGCTATTGGAGATGTAATACCTTCCGCAGATGAGATGTACATGAAGGCTCTTGAAGAATACAACAAAACAAGGGAGAACATAGAGAAGATACAGGAAAGGAAGCTAAGGCTCGAAGCTGAGCTAAACAAGAGGATAGCAACATGGAAGAAGACGCTTAGGGCGCTCATTAGAGAAGTTGACTCCCGATATCAGGAGCTGCTAAGGGAGATAGGTGCTACTGGAAGGATAATACTGCACCTAGAAGATAACCCTGAGAGCAGCTGGCTTGAGCTCTCAGCTAAGTTTCATGAATCTAGTGAACGAGAGCTGAAGAAGGCAAAGGCAAGTGGAGGAGAAAAGGCGCTAGCTACTCTATCCTTTCTGATAGCTCTGCAAGAGTGCAGCCAATCTCCAGTAAAGGCTATAGATGAGTTTGATGCTCATCTAGATCCAATGAATAAAGCTAGAATCCTCGAAGTCATATACTCAGCTATCTCGAGAAAGGATATCCTGGGGCAGTACTTTCTAGTGACTCCGAGCTCACTGCCAGCAATAGATTGGAGCAAGAAGAATGTCCAAGTGATTGCAGTCAATTACTGCGGTGTCCAGAAGTGAGGAAGGCAAGTTTCATATCGCTGTTAGCTAAGCTGACAGGAGAACGTGGCTCACTTACCTTAAGGATAATAGATGTACTTGACCAGATGCCAGAGGGTATCTCAATAACTCAGTTATCATCTAAGGTAGGCTCCCCACAACCAAGCGTATCTCGTGCTATTAAGAGGCTAATAGAAGTAGGGCTTGTAGAGGTTAAGCGAGCTAGAGACCGAGGGAAAAGCTTCACGATAGTTAGGCTAACCAATGCAGGAGAAACCCTCGCGCTCATACTAAGCTATGCTGACCTACTGTTTTCACTCTACGAAAAAGGAGAGAACCCGATCCTTCACCATGTTAAGCACTTAGATCTCAATGAAGATGTAGAGGAGTATAAGCAGCACCTAGATCGCATTACCCTAAAGGGGAGGTTTGCTCTTGAAAATCTCATCTCTCTTGCTGCTCGTATTCTAAGGCATGAGATAGATCCATTCGACTTGGATTTAGACTCGTACATAGAGCTGCTCAAGGAGTACCATGACATTTGGAAGAGCAAGGAAGATCTCTTAATGGACGCTGAAGCGCTTCTAAAAGCAGTAAAGGTGCTTAAAGCTCAGAGGGAGAGGCTGTTTCATGAACTCAAGCTACCAAGAGGCTTTGCAAGTGTTATAGAGGAGACGGGAGAGAACAAGCTTGGCAAGAAGCTACTTTCTCATATGTCCCCCGTCTTTACACCAAATACACCAATTTATCAAGGTCTAGCTAAGGCTACAGCTCAGCTGTGGCTAGCTCCTACAGCACACGTGCCAAAAAAGCCTAAGACAGCAGAGAGAGCAAGCATAGAATTAGATCTAGAGGATGCAAGGAGGATGGGTGTAGTAGACTCCAAGAAGTTCGAGGAGATGCTAGCTAGTCTGCTAACTGAACTAAGGGACAAGACTTCGTCCAGCCCAATTGAGTATTCTGAGTGGATTCTGGCTCCTACGTTCATAGAAACTGTCAACAGAGCTTATTTAACAAGCTTTCTCGTCAAGAGGGGTTTAGCTACTCTTAGGCCAGGTGGAGACGGCAAGCTCCTGATATCTCCTGGCTCAGCTGAGAAGCCTCGTGTGGTTCTGACATCAGTAACCTATGAGCTATGGGTTGAGGAGATGCTTAGATGCAAGAAAATAAGAAAGTAGTGGCTATGCTCTCCTCAGAAAGAGGTAGGAAGAGGGGGATCCCTGTCAGCGAAATCATAGCTATATATGGAGAGAGTTGGAGAGAAAAGCTAGCTGAGCTGGATGAAGCTCTCCAAAAACTAGGCTTAAGGATTGTAGCTGTAAATGGATACAAAAGAGTAGCCGACTGGAATGCGCTAAAGCCCAGCACAAGGCTCTTTCTTGTCCTTCAAGCCTCTCATGGTACATCTACTTTAACTCTCGCAGAGCTTGGAGCTCTAGCCATAATAGCGGCGCACATAATAGAGGCAGGAGGGAAGATAAGCGAGGATAGAGCTATAACAATTCTCAGGAAGAGGCATACATACAGTACTGCAAAATCTATCATAGATAGTCTGATCAGAGAAGGATACCTAGTCAAGTCAGGTGGCTATCTAGAGATAGGGGGGAGGCTAGTAGCAGAAGTAGACCTGGAAAAGTTCTTCGTGGATGTGCTAAGAGAAAGCAGCATACTACAATGAAGGCTACTTACGTAGGTCAAGTAATGCTATTTTTTCAAGCACCCCGAGCTCCAGTGCCTTTATTAGCCCCTTCCCCCTGTCAAAGACCTCTAACTTCACACTAAAGACCTTAGATAGCTTCTTGACATCACACTGCTCTGGTACAATGTCCTCTAAGATCTCCCCTCCATGTACACGTATACACCTCCTTATACTTTCCAAGACTTTCTCTCCATCTCCATATGCTATGCATACAAACTCTCTAGAGGTAATTCCTTCCAGAATGCTCTTAACGTCTCTTATCTGCTTAACTCCAAAGTAGTATCTAAGAAACTCCATATTCGGGTCTCTAAGCTTACCCCCCCTTCTAAGCGATCTAAGACAGTGGATAAATGCTGATAACACGTGTCTAGTAGAGAAGGCGAATTCAGCTGGAAGAACCACATATAAACTGCTGTGCTTATCAAGCTCGCTGCTTACCTCCTTAAGAACCTCATGAAGTTCTCTAGCTTCCCTATATACTATTCTAACGGCAATCAGCTCAAACTCTACTGCTTCAACATAGCTTACTAAGAACTCAGGCTTAATGACTACCAAGGCTATTTCCCCAGCGGGCCCGGAGGGACTTGAACCCTCGACCTGGGGCTCTCTCCCGTAATTAGGAGGCCCCCGCTCTAACTCTAGCTATCTGCTCCTAGCTGAGCTACGGGCCCACCTGAACTCCATGCTACTATAGCCTTTTAACTTTTACCTTTGCTGACAGTTTAGCTCAGTTTCTCTTCCCTGAGGTCTATCATGTCCTCAACACTAGGTCCTGTTGAGATCATGGTTACTGGGGTCTTTAGTTCGTCTTCAACCTTTTCGATGAACTCTCTTGCTCTTTTGGGGAGAGCATCGTAGCTTTTTATCCCATAAGCTGCTGGATACATCCTATCTATGTTAGTTATTGCTATTTGTGTGGCTGAATTCAGCATGATAGCTCTCTTAGCAAGCTTAAAGTTGAATGGAGCTGCTCTCCTTACCCTTCCAGTGACAGTAGCTATCTCAAGTATCCCCATCTCTTTTGCTTTTTCAGCTGGGAGTTCTCCCTCTAAAGGCCCCCCTCCTACCCTGGTTGTGTAGGCTTTAAACACTAGTATGATGTCCGTGACTTTCCTAGGTCCTATCCCAATATCTGAGCATACAGCTGATGCTGTCGTGTCCTTAGATGTGCAATAAGGGTAGTGGTCTGTGTGGTATAGTGAGAGAAATGTCCCCTGGGTCCCCTCTAAGAGGATGCTATACCCACTGTCTAAGGCTTCATTCAGCACTAATGCAACATCCGTTATGTACTCCCTTAGTGTATCCACTTCACGTGCTATCTTGAGCACTCTAAGCGCTCTCTCAGCATTAGCTGGCCCGCACCCTGTCCCTGTTGTCCCAACCCTCCCGCTGAGATGCTTGCTTTTCCTGTCTTCCTCGATGTGCTTTTCCTCGATAACACCACAGTTTCCGTCTATCCATATCCTACCTCTGCAGCCAGTTTCCTTAACCTCTCTCAGGAACACCTTAGGATCTATTAGCACTCCAGCTCCAATGTACAGCCTAGTGTCCTTGCTGACGAATGCTGATGGAAGCTGCCTAAGCTTGTACGTCCTCCCCTCAAACACAACAGTGTGCCCTGCATTTGGCCCCACTCCGCCTCTGGCCGCTGCATAAGGCTTATCTCTCCATGCTAGGTAAGATACAACCTTTCCCTTCCCTTCATCCCCATAGAAGCCTCCTACCACTATAGTACATGGCAAGCTATCCCCCACCTACCACACTAGCTAAAGCTCATAAGACTGCTTTAGCTTCTTAACCTAATATGAGGCTAGCTCGAGTTCTTGATAAGTGCTGGGTAGCTTGTGTCCTCACCTTATTATCTTCATCTGCTAACTATGCTCTATTAGCGGCTTTTCAGCCTACAGCAGCTGATATACGTGATGTCCCAACTCTAAGGCAGTCTATAGTCTTAGTCGACTCGAAGCTAACTTACCTGACTGCAGCTCCTCTGGCAGCATGCTTCTCATCCATAGTAGTATATGTCAGCTCTGAATCCAGCTTGTCTAGGATTAATCGCTTAGCTGCCTTGTCTAATAGGATTATCCTCGATGCAAGAGGGTTTAGCCCAGCTGATCTAGTCATTTTATCTGCAAGAAAAGGTTGGCTCTCTGCGGGGGCTCTCATAGTTTCTGATGCATCCGACCTAGAGGCTTGCATGGAGGCGAGCCGCTATGCTGTGCAGCGCAGGGCACCACTACTGCCTGTTTCTGCGCTTGATTCTGTAGACAACGTCTTTGACTCCATTCTTCCCAGGGAACTGGTATTATTCGCAAGTAACCTCACCTTAATAAGGGAGCTGTCATCGAAGTACCCTTGCATAGTTGCAAAGCCCCCTCATTCGTCTGATAACATAACTTATGTAGTTACTTCCCCTCGAGATAGTGATGCAGCATTCCTCGCCTCTCAAATAGCCTCGACACGGCTAGCTGAATACATCCCCCTTGACAAGCTCCAAGCTTTCTTGGAGTCTCATTTCTCATGCTCCCCTGTGGTCGCTGTCCTCTGCACTATGCAGGAGTTAAAGGAGAAGAACCTAGTATATGCTGTAAATGAGGCTGTGATAAGGTTAGATGACGATCCATACATAGATGTGCCTACTGGCTTCTTGGCTGCTGCTACTATAGACGACATATCGTACATGATAGCTGCCTCTCTTATCTACCCGGAGATATTCTTGAAGATCCCTAACATGTTGCTTCTCACAATATCCGATGCTGAACCAGTAGCTCTTAAGCTCATCAGGATAGCTGCTCTCGCGCACGTTAATTCAACGCTGCTGACCGAGGTGGAAGGTAATCTCACAAAGGCTGCTGCAGTAAAGTGGCTATCACAGCCTAACTCGCTCATCTACATAGGGATGCACGGCTCTCCCTACTCTCTAGCTCCAAGCCCATATGCGTCTCCATATCTGATAAGCAGCAGCGACTTGCCCCAGTTACCCCCCGCCATAGTATTCACCTTATCTTGTTCAACAGCTCGACTAGATTCTAAGACGGATTTGTCAAGATACCTACCTGCAGCATTCCTCTCTCAGGGAGCTGTCGCGTATATTGGAGCGATGAGAGTCGAGTATGTGGCTGAAGAGCAAAGTACTGCACTACCTGACCTGATCCTATATCTGCTACTGCATGCCGGAGCTCCCCTCGGAGAGGTTGTCAGAGTACTGAATAATTTCCATATATCAAGTATGTTGGGGCATTCTCCGCCAGAAAAGTCGGCATACACTGTCTTATTTGGTGATCCAGCTTTACATGTGCCCTGCTCCAGCTCTCACTATGTTAAGGTCACGGAGGCAAGGTTTACTGAGGGTGATGCGTGGCTGAGGCTGAGGGTTCTAACTTTCACCCCATCAGTGTATACTGTGCTCAAAGTGCCTATAGAGGAGTATAGCCCAAGGCCTAAGGTAAAGATAACGGTCAATAGAAGGGTTATAGACATGGTTTCTCCACTATTTTTAGATAAAACACCACAGGGCAACGTGCTCCACCTATATGCTACCCTAAAGGTCACACTTGTGGTCGGCGACTTTAGCCCTGGGGACATAATTGAGGTGGAGGCTTATGTTAAGCCTTCTTTACCTCCTCTAGTCAAGCTGCTTCTCATAGCCTCCACAGCTACAGTGGTTTACCTAGTGGCTAGGCGGCAATTCAGAGCTAGACATCGATCTAGCTCCAAGCCTCACGTGGAAGCTGCTACTTGACCTAAGCAGTGGGCTACATGTTAGTGATAGCATCAGAACTCTATCTCTGATCTCGCTGAAAGTTTTTAAATGCTTCTTCTCTTCTCCCTTGGGCCGCGGTAGCTCAGCCTGGTTAGAGCGCCGGCTTGGTAAGCCGGAGGTCGCGGGTTCGAATGTTTACAGAGTATCCCGCCCGCGGCTCACTACAGGAAGCTTCTTCTAGGCTCCTTCTCTACTTGAGAGTTAGGTGTAGGCCACCGTGGTTACCTGAAGAAATAAAAATCATCACAATGCATGCTATAGCTTTAGAGCCCCGGTGCCCCGGTAGCTTTACGGGGTGAGCTCAGCTGGCAGAGCGGCGGATTATAGCCGAGCCTTGTAAGCCGCAGGTCGTGGGTTCAAAGCCCACCCGGGGCTCTCAGCAGAGTAGAACTTACATAGAGAAGGTTACTGTGGCTAGATTTGCTTCCCAGCTAGTTGAGGACGGTATGACAGTTGGCATCGGAAGCGGCTCTACTGTTGCGATGTTCCTATACTTCTTATCTAAGAGGGTCATTAGAGAGAAAATTAAGATCAGATGTATCCCCGCTTCCTCTCAGATGGAGATCCTCGCAAGAAGCTACGGCATTCCAGTACTTAACGACTATTCCTCTGAGTTTGATATATCTATCGATGGCGCTGATGAAGTAGATCCTGAGCTTAACCTACTAAAGGGGATGGGTGGTGCTCTTACCAGAGAGAAGCTAATAGCTCAGAATAGTAGCAGTTATGTCGTGATATGCGACAGCAGTAAGCTTGTCCCCCGCTTGTTCTCAAACCACCCACTACCCGTGGAGGTAATCCCATTCCTATGGAAGGCTGCTGCTAGAAGACTCGCTAGAGAATGTCATGCCAGCAGCTACTCTATCAGAATGCTAGGTGAAGCTCCCTATGTGACTGATAACGGGAATTACCTAATTGAAGTATATGGCATATCTGCTCCACCAGATACTGTGCTAGCTGCTGCGAAGCGTGTCGCTGGAGTAGTAGAGTGTGGGGTTTTTCCAAGCGAACTGGTTACTGAGGTCATAACAGCCTATGGGGCTAGAGTTACACACCTTAGTAAGTGAGGTGCTGGGGGCGGGATTTTCACTATCAGCTTTGAACCCGCGACCTCCGGATTCCATCCGAGCCTTTTCCCTGGATTATGAGTCCGGCGCTCTAACCAGGCTGAGCTACCCCAGCACCCCTAAGGCTTAGGTCAGTGGATGATAAAAGCTTTGCCACTCTAAGTTCCTACTATCCTTATTATATCCAGGTCCTCTACTACGTACCCCTTCCCAACTTTTACAGGTCTTCTACCTAGGTCTCCTCTTCTCCAGACCAGTGCATACCTGAAGTTCTCATGTAGGCTGCTATGGACTCTGCCAGCTATCTCCAGAACTGTAGATCCCTTTTTCACGACTATAGGCCTATTAGCTGGCTGTTTCTCGTATCTTCCCCATGTATACACTCTGATTAGCTCAAGCTTTTGCATCAGGTACTCGGTTATCTCGCTTTTCACGCTATTTAGGTCTCTTCTCATATCAATGACTAACGTGTCCCTTACTACGCCTCTGATCTTTTCCAAGATGCTATCAGCTTCTTCGTGGGTCAATGTATCCAGTTTCGTCATAATAATGATTGGAGGCTTATACTTGAGCATCATGGTGACATACTCCTCTATGGAGTTCAGATCAGCCTCCCCATGTATCGTCACTATCTTGTTCCTGATTCCAAGTTCTGCTAAAGCTCTCTCTACATCTTTAAGAGTACACCCCCGTAGCTTTCCTCTTATCCTTATGATATTGCCATTTCTGCTTGGATTAGGCTCCACGCTAACGTATACCTTAGGCCTCTTTAGGGAGATTCCTCCCTTTCTAAGTATATCTCCTAGCTTTAGCAGCTGGCTTACTGGGTTACTTGAGGCATCTAATGTTATTGCAACTGAATCCGCATTTCTTACAAGCGCTAGTGCTCTGGATGTAAGCGTATCCTCGAGGTTTTCAATAACTGGAGGGGCCTCAACCACCTGGACACTTACACCATTCCACGTGAACACACCTGTCTCTGGCTTATTTACCGTGGTAAAGGGGCTAGGTGAGATTTTCACTTTTCTGCCTGTGAGCTTATTTAAGACGGTGCTTCTCCCACTATTCGTGAACCCGAACAACACAATCTGTACGTCTCCACTTTTCTCTACAAAGAACCCTGTACTCCTTCTTCGCTCTCTTTTAGACACCACCTCCTCTCTCAGCCTGGCAATCTTTCTTCTAACCTGCTTAAGCAGCTTTTCAGTACCTTTATGCTTTGGTACTAGTGCATAGAACTCCTGCAGCTTCCTAAGTCTCTCCTCTGGTGTTCTAGCTTTCTGCACCTCTTCCCACTTTGATAGCGCTTCAGCAGGGAGGTTTGTGGGCATTCTAACCAGCCCAAGTTATGCTATGCTACTTTTATCACTCTTAAGCCTTATACAGGGTATATAAGATCTCATAGAAGCTCGATGGCACTTAACGAAAGTTTAAGTAGCCCTTTTCCAAGACACTCCTGGGGGATGTGGTGGGGCTGTCTGCCTTTGTTAGAGCCGGGTGATGAGAGGCAAGCGTTGGCTTATCGATGAGCCCGTTAATCAGTAGGCAGACACACACCTACCACCCCCAGAGGTGTAGTAGACTTGGCGAAGGAGTCGTACAAGTACATTCTGCACTTTGAGCTGAATGTTAAGGGTCTAGTTGAGGATAGTGACGTCATAGGTGCAATATTCGGTCAGCTTGAGGGGCTCTTAGGCGAGCCATTTGAGCTAAGAGAACTCCAGAGGATAGGTAAGATAGGCCGTATCAAAGCTGAGCTAAGGCAGAGGAACGGGGCTACAGAAGGCCACATCATCGTAACATCCAACATGAGTAGACCAGAAACCGCTCTACTCGCAGCTGCTTTCGAGTCAGTTGATCAAGTAGGCCCCTACCCCGCTAGGATCAGGCTTCAAAGAATAGTCGATGCGAGAGAAGAGAGAAGAAAGCAGATAGTAAGGAGAGCTATTGAGATACTCAGAAACTGGACTGCTAGCTTAACAGCCGACACTGCTGACATACTGGAGAAAATCCAGGAGGAGGGCCACTTAGCTGAGCTCTCCTACTACGGTCCTGAGAGACTGCCATGTGGTCCAGCAATAGAGTCATCTGATGACATAATTGTAGTTGAAGGCCGTGCTGATGTCATTCAGATGCTTAAGTATGGTTGGAGGAACGTGATAGCAATTGGCGGCGCAACGACAACTATACCAAAGTCTCTAATCGAGCTAAGCAAGCGTAAGAACGTCACAGTGTTCGTGGATGGCGACCGTGGTGGGGAACTCGTTCTGAAGAACGTTCTTTCACAGATGGATGTGGACTATGTCGCAATAGCTCCCCCTGGTAGGAGTGTAGAGGAGCTGTCTGCTAAGGAGATCAGACAAGCACTCAGAAATGCCGTTCCAGCAGATGAATACCGTCAGACAGCGCACCTAAGGGCCTCCCAGGTGCAAGCTGTCTCATCTGACATCAGCAGGAAGCTATCAGAGCTCTTTCCTCAGGTAGAAGGAAAGCTTGAAGCTCTTCTTCTGGATAAGAACTTCAACGTAGTTAGAAGGTGCAAAGTTGATGCACTGTACAAGGAGCTAACTTCTATCGAGGAGGGTGTAGAGTACATAGTGTATGATGGCTTTATCACGCAAAGAATAGTCGATGCAGCTGCGTCAAAGGGTATTAAAGTCGTAGCTGGTGTCAAGGCAGTTGATGTAGTCAAAGTCCCGACATGGATGAGAATAGTAACAAAGTCTGCTCTATCACAGGGATAGACGTTGAAAGTCTGTTGGCTAGATAAGAACTGGCTTGAAGTAACCCCCCAGACCATGGACGACTTATACTACTTGTCGAGGATAATTGAGCCAGGTGACCTGGTAAAGGCCATAACTCTCAGGAAAATCAAGCATCCAAGATCCCTGAGACCCACTGCCCCTCTTATCGTGAAAATCCCTGTTATGATAGAGGTAGAGTCTACCTCCCTAGATTCCCTCTCATCCAAGCTCAGAGTACTCGGAGTCATACGAGATTGCCCGAGTAAGTACAGTATACTAGGGCTACATCACACCATAGAGGTAACCCTCGGTAAGAGGGTTTCGATCTATAAAGATAAGTGGCTTAGGCTCCACTTAGATCTGCTAGAAAGAGCTATCAAGCCAAAATCATCCATGCTTATTGTGCTCGTTGACCAGGAGGAGTTTGAATTATATCACATCAAAGATGAGCAATATCAGCTGATTACACGCGGATACTTGGGGGCTAACAGAAAGCTTACTGGAACGAGTGAAGCTATCTGTAGCAAGAGCCTGTATGAAGCTGCAAAGCTCATAGTAGAGAAGATAAGAGAACTTTCTCCCCAGCACATCATAGTGGCAGGCCCAGGATTCTTTAAGGAGTCCATGTTGAGTAAGATTCGAGAACTGAATCCTGCTCTCTCTCCCAAGCTGGTTGTAGCAAAGACCTCGTCAATTGGTGTACCCGGGCTGATGGAGTGCCTAAGGTCTGAGTCACTCCAGAAAGTGCTCAGAGACATTACGATTGCAGAGGACAACAGGGTTATCGAAAGCATACTGGAGAAACTCGCTAAGGAACCCGATATGGTAGCGTATGGCCTCAGTGATGTGGAAAAGGCAGTTTCCTATGGTGCTGCAGATCTAGTCGTGGTAAGCCCGTCTCTCATGTCAGCTCACAGGGACGCAATAGAGCAGCTTCTGGAGATATGCCAGAAAACAGGCTGTAAGTACAGGATCATACACTCAGACTCGCCGTCCAGAGAGATGTTGGAAGGTCTTGGTGGGATTGTAGCTGTACTCCGGTTCAGGATATCTTAGAACTGATTACAGGATCGAGAGCAATATCAGAAGGATTACTCCTCCTGTCATTAGCCTGAACCCTGTATATCTGAATACACCAGAAGCCCACAGTACTGCTCCAATAACTATGAGAGCGCCTGCTAGTACTCGCCCCAGATCTATGAATAAAGCACTAATGTCCTGGATGAGCTGCTCCAGCCCATGGAAAAACTCTTCGATCTTGCCAGAGACCCCCTCAAAGGGCCCTTCTCCAAATCTAGTTGACGCAAGCAGCACAAGGTGTATTAGAAGTATCTCTCTCAACCCCTCTCCCAACTAACACTCAGCCAAATCTCCATATAACTCCCGCAGTTTACAGGGCGATTCTCTTTCTTCTTCTAAGAGCCACTCTTATGGCCTCAGCAAGGCTTTCTCCAACATCGAGCTTGATGTACACCCCTGTTCTCCCTATTTCCTCTCTCCTAGTGAGGACTCTAACCCTTTCTAACACAGTCTCCATGCTGATCCCAAGTTTCCTCGCGATAACCCCCTCACGTCCAACTATGGGATACTCTACATGCCCTTTCGGGGTAGGCTCAATCATCAAGAGCTTCTTATTTACACCTGGTGCTCTTCTCCCTTCAAGCAGCTCCTTTAGGCTAACAGCACCGCCAAACCTGTAGAACTCATACTCTGTCTTACTAAGCGGCGTTACTGGGAATGACACTGAGATATTTCCATCCAAGTATAGGTATAGCTTCAGAGCTTTACCTGGGCACGCCTGTATCAGCTCAACCTCTCTAACACCAGCTATCCTGTCTATTGAATCTCTAAAAACTTCAATAAGTGAAATAGGAACCACTCTCACGAAGAACAAATCTATATCACTTTTGTCACCCACATCACCCCTAGCGACGCTTCCATGAACACCTCCACCAACTATACCAAGCCTAGACGCCTCGCTGAGGACTTTAATAGCTAGCTTCCGCTTTCTCTCAAGGATTTTCCACTGATCAATGCTGTAGACGACTTCTCTCTCGGCTCCCTCTCTTGCTATCCTCCTTCTGCTGTGCAAACACTACCCTTATCAAAACATGGAATTCGTACTTATAACTCGAAGGTGCTCTGATGAAGTTTGCTATCTGCAGTGTATGTGGATTAAGGCCTCCTATTTATGTAAAGAGAAGCTCAGGTATGGCATACTGTACACTCTGCCTCAGAAATGCCGTAGAGCGCTCTATAAAAAAGACTATTAGGAGACTAGAGCTTCTGTCGCCAACTGACAGAATCATAGCTCTAGTTAGGCCATGCGTGGAAGACATATGCTTTTTGTCTCTGTTCCTAGAGATAGAAAGCGAGTTTAGAATGGTAAAGGTTAAGCCCCTACTAGCAGTACCCAGCTCCCCCGACTATGATCTGCTCTACTCTACAGCAAACAGCATATGCAAGGCTCATAAGATAGAGCTTCACAGAGTAAAAATCCCCTCCAGCAGATCATGTTTATCCTGCACCAGTAATGCCATGAACATGGCATTAAAGATAGCTAAGCGAGCTAACTACAACAAAATAGTTATGCCAGTAACGCTAGACGAGTACTGCAGCCTAGCTCTAGCCTACCCAGTCATATCTCAGCGTGATATGCGACCACTGCGGGGTCTCCTTCTATCAGCTTTGCCTCAAAGCTCTAACCGTCATCTAGCGCTACCTGCCATTGAAGTGCTGTCAGCAGAGCTTATAGCAGCAGTCCAGATACCAGAGACCCCACAAG
Organism: Thermoproteota archaeon; assembly: GCA_003661385.1. Classification (GTDB taxonomy): domain Archaea; phylum Korarchaeota; class Korarchaeia; order B14-G2; family B14-G2; genus B14-G2. The sequence continues at coordinate 13,002 of QMWA01000025.1, forward strand.
CCTGCTCTATGAAATCTAGCAGCTGGATAGGCAAGCTGAGAAGGCTGCTACTAGACCTAGAAGGCCAGAGAGCCGGCTCACTCATGGGTCTGCTGAGAACTCTCCAGAAAATAGGCAGCTTACTCTTTACGGAAGCTATATAAGCTACCCTAGCTTGTGTTAGTGGGCAGCGGTGGGTAGGGCCGGGGGTGTAGTCGACCCCTGTAACCAGAAGACTAAGCTGGGGCCAGATGAACCCGAGGGGCGGTGAAAGCTCCTCCCAGCTATGCGCGTGAGGAGGTGATGAAGCTACCACCCGAGGGGCCTATGGAGGAGTAGGAGCTCCTGGAGAGGAGCCCCCCTACTCCTTACCGCCGAACCGGAGGAGGCTCGGAAGAGAGCACTCCTAAGGCGGACATCAGGCGTTCTCGGGCAAGGGGCTGAATCGCCCTCACGCTGCCTCTGGCTGGAAGGAGCTTCATCCACCCAAGGGGGCCACCGCTGCCCCGCTTCTGCTCTAGTAAGCCACACTAGTAGTGGGCCGGGAGGGACTCGAACCCTCGACCTCCGCCTCGTGAGGGCGGCTTTATGCTATCGAGTCATACCCCTAGACCACCGGCCCCCAATGAGCGCCGGGGGTGGGATTTGAACCCACGCGGCCACAAGGGCCACAGGCTTAGCAGGCTTAGGCTCCTCTGCCTCCTACCAGGCTCTCCGGCCAAGCCTCTAGAGCACCCCGGCCTCTACTACACCTACCAAACTAGGTACTTAAGGATTTCTAGAGGGTGGATGACAGCAAACTGACATACTCCTATTCTCCTTAGAGCTCTTATCACGCTGGCTGCATGCTTTACTGGGCAGATCAACTGATAAA
>QMWA01000026.1 GCA_003661385.1 Thermoproteota archaeon
GTACTGGACTTGGGTACTGGATGCGGGATTCTAGCTGTCCTAGCAGCACTCAGGGGAGCAAGCCACGTCGTGGGCGTGGACATAAACCCCCATGCCATGATCTGCCTGCTAGGGAACGCCAGAGCACATGGGGTGCTGGATAGAGTGGAGTTCAGGCTTGGAAGCCTGTTTCAGCCTCTCAAGAGAGGCGAGAGGTTCAACCTGATCCTCTTTAACCCTCCTTACCTGCCAGTTGAGTGGAGTGGCAGGCTAGAGGATGCAGCTTGGGCTGGAGGCAGGAGAGGGAGGAGGCTCATAGACCCCTTCATATCTGAGGTTGGGAGGTGGCTTACACCAGGTGGTAGAGCTCTCATGGTGCAGCTCGAGAAGAACGGCATCGATGAGAGCTTGAGGAGAGCTGAGGAGGCAGGGCTTTCAGCCAGGGTCGTCTCAGAGAGGAAGCTGTTCTTCGAGAGGCTTGTCGTCCTGGAGCTCTCGAGGGGGTGAAAGCCACCTGTAATGTGGCTCAGCCATGAGCCCTCTCCTTGCAGCAGCCTCCCTCAGCCTCTCCACGAGGGCTGGGGTGTTTATCCTGCAGGGGCATGAGAGCACGCAGCGACCGCATGTCGTGCAGAGGTAGAGGCCTGCTTCAACAGCCTTCTCTAAGCCCTCTGTCAGAGCAGTATACACGACCCCTATCCCGCCCTTATACACGTGGCCGTATGCTCTACCGGCTATGGTGTAGGCTGGGCACTCGTTAAGGCAGCCTCCGCAGTTTATGCAACACAGTGCCTCCTCTACACCTAGGTCCCATGCTCTGCTCCTGCCATTGTCGAGCAGAATGACGTGAACCTCGCTTGGGCCGTGTACACCGACCACGGTCTCAAGCTCTATGTCAGCTGTCTTACTTGGGCCAGCTATCAGCGAGACATAGGATGGGAGCCTTGAGCCGATTGAGAAGGGGGCTAGGGCCCTTATGACCAGGAGCCCCTCATCTAGGTCTCTGACAACCTTGTTCAAGCCAGCTACAGCTATGTGGGTCTTCGGGAGGCTCGTCGAGTTCCTTATGTTCCCCTCATTTGAGACTAGTGCTATCACGCCTTCCTCTGCAGATATGAAGTTGGCTCCAGTAAGCCCGTAGCCAGCTTTGGTGAAGACCTCTCTAAGCCTCCTCCTGACTGCCTTGGTTATCTCCCTTGGGTCTGGAGGGACTTTGTAGCCTACATCCATGGAGACCAGCTCAGCTATCTTCTCTCTGCTGAGGTGTAGAGCTGGCACTATAGGGTGTGCCCTATGTGACCTAGCGAGCTGGACAGCATACTCGCCTAAGTCTGTTTCATAGACCTCAGACCCTAGGGACCTCAGGTGCTCAGCTATGCCAGCCTCCTCTATAGCTGAGGACTTCGACTTGACTACCAAGCTGCCTGGCTCAACAAGCTTCTCAGCTATCCTCCTAGCTTCCCTAGCGTCTCTCGCGTAGTGGACTTGGAAGCCATTTTCCTCAAGGCTTTCAGCAGCCTGCTTCACGAGCTCTGATAGCTGTGCTAGAGTCCTCCTCCTAGCTTCTGAAAGCCTCTCCGCCAGGGCCTCAAGGTCAAGCCTCTTGGAAAGGGAGCTCTTAAGCCTCGAGAACCTCCTTAAAGCTGTGGCTACAGCTCTCCTCTCACCTAACCTCCTTAGAGCCTCTGATACTCTTGCCCTCGAGGAGTAGTACTGCGTGAACATAGGCCTCCAGTGAAGGGCTGCTTTTATCCTTGCCTAGCTGGGGCTCTGGTAGCATGAAGATCAGGGCTGTAGTCTTCGACATGGATGGTGTCCTGATCCAGAGGAACCTAGACTACATCAGGATAAGGAGTGAGGTCTTCAAGGAGCTTGTTAAGGCAGGTATACCTCGTGAGGTGCTGGAGGACGAGCCTACGGCATCCATGATGATCCAGAAGGCTAGAAGCTACTTGGCCAGCATACGCGGCGAGATGGCAGCTGAAGAGGCGGTCAGCAGGGCGCTGAAGGCTGTAGAGGAGATTGAGGAGGAAGCTGTCCCCTCAACCAGGCCTACACCAGGGATCCGAGAGGTGCTAGCTGAGCTCAGGAAACATGGGATACGTGTGATAGTCCTCACCAACAGCGGCAGAGATAACAGCATCAAGGCTCTGGCGAGAGCTGGGATCCTGGAGCTTGTCGATGAAGTTTACACTAGAGATGATGTCAGTGAGATGAAGCCCTCCTCCAAGGCTCTGCTTGAGGTAGCTGAGAGGGAAGGCTTGAAGCCAGAGGAGATGCTGATGGTCGGGGACTCGCCTGTTGACGTGATGGCAGCCATGGGAGCAGGCACGCCTGTAGTAGGCTTCGCTTACACGGATAGAGCTAAGGAGAGGCTTAGCAGGCATGGAGTGAAGCTTATTAGGACGGCAGGAGAGCTCCTAGCTGAAGTCAAGAAGATGCTCAATGTTTAAAGGCAGGCTGACAGCTCTGGTGGGGGCTGGAGTTGAGGTATAGGATACTTGGAGATAACCTGCAGATTGTGATAGTAGAGCTTGAGCCAGGAGAGGTAGTCTACGGTGAAGCAGGGACAATGAACCACATGTCAGGGAACATCCAGATGAACACCAGGGTGATAGGAGGGTTCTGGAAGGGCATTAAGAGGATGCTGATGAGAGAGAGCTTCTTCATGACAGAGTTCACTCCAGTTGGAGGACGGGGGTTTGTTGCCTTCAATGGGAGAGCACCTGGCAAGATTAAGGCGCTCGAGATAGAGCCAGGGAGAGAATTCATGGTCCAGAAGGATGCCTTCTTGGCTGCTGAGTCGACAGTGGACTTAGACATAGCCTTCGTAAAAAAGCTTGGAGCAGGCTTCTTCGGTGGAGAGGGCTTCATACTTGAGAAGCTCTCTGGTAGCGGCACTGTGTTCATACACGCATGTGGGGACTTCATAGAGTACAACCTAGCTCCAGGGCAGCTGATCAAAGTTGACACAGGACACATAGTAGGCTTCGACAGCACAGTAGACTACGACATAGCCTATGCTGGCAGCATCAAGACAGCTCTCTTCGGCGGTGAGGGCATATTCCTAGCGACGCTCAGGGGACCTGGCAGGGTGATACTGCAGTCCATGAACGTAGCTCTGCTTGCTTCAGCTCTGAGGCCATACTTCCCCAGCACATCAGGTGGCGGCGGAGTGAAGATAGGGCCATTTGGGCTTGAGCTATGAGGCTAATAGCCCTGGTAGCCATTGTGATAGCAGTCTTCCTCCTAGGAGTGCTGCTGATACTTGCTCCGATCCTGGTCAAGGTGGCTTTGACCCTAGGATTCCTAGCGCTCTTCCTGATAGGAGTGCTTGTGACAGCAGCTGTAGTCCTCGGCTTGCTGCACCTGCTTGCGATACCGGTGTTCGCCTTAAAGAAGAGGAAGCCCATTGAGCCAGGAGACTACACTCTTGAGATGGCTAAGGAGCCAGAAGAGGAGGAAGGATGAGAAGCTACAGGTGCTATAGGACCAGCAGGTGCGTGGAGTGTGGTTTCTGCGAGAAGCTGGTAGACTGCCCAGCTGGCTTCAGCCAAGACCAATGCTTCGGGTGCATGGCATGCTACTATGCCTGCCCTAACTCAGCTATCTCATACGAGGAAGTTGAGGTAGGGTACTGTAGGATAAGTGTTGATGGAGCTGAGGTTGAGGCTCCTACTGGAGTACCTCTCAAGAGAGCTCTTGAGGCCCTAGGCTTCACCTTGGGGTCGGGTTTAGATGGCTTCTGTGAGACTGGAGGCTGCTATAGCTGCCTGGTTAAGGCTGATGGCAGGTATGTTAGGGCGTGTATGACGCCAGTCAGAGAGGGCATGGTGGTTGAGCTAGCTGAGAGGCCCCTGCTCAGGATAGTGAGCGAGCCTCAGGGGCATAGTGTCGGTGGGGTTGGCACCCCATACTGGGTTAAGGGGAGGGGATGGGCTGTTGAGGTGGCTATATGGGCTGCTGGCTGCAACCTGAGGTGCCCTCAGTGCCAGAACTACCACATAACATATGACAGCAAGAGCAGACCTTCTACGCCGAGAGAGGCGGCTAGAGCTGTAACCGAGGCTAGAAGGTACTATGGCGTTGACAGGATGGCTATCTCTGGCGGGGAGCCTACCCTGAACTTCATGTGGCTCCTGGAGTACTTCAGGGAGCTTAGGAGAATGAACCCTGACCCAGAGGCTAGAATACACCTCGACACAAACGCCACAATCCTCTCCAGGAAGCACATCGACCTGCTTGTTGAAGCTGGGATGACTGACATAGGCCCAGACCTCAAAGGGGCTAGAGTAGAGACGTTCATGGAGATAACTGGCGTAAGGGACGCTGAGCTAGCTAGGAGATACCTGGAGAACTCCTGGAGCACAGTCAAGTACGTTGTAGACGAGTACCAGGAGAAGGTGTTCATAGGCGTGGGAGTCCCATATAACCCAGCTTTCATGAGCTTGGATGAGCTAGCTGAGATAGGCGACAAGCTAGCCTCAATAGACCCAGGCATGCAGGTCTGCATCCTAGACTACTACCCAACATTCAAGAGGAGAAGCTTGAGGAGGCCATCCGTCAGGGAGATGCGTAAGGCCAGGGAGGTGCTGAAGAGCAGAGGGCTTACAACAGTGCTCGCTCAGACACCAGCTGGGCACATAGGCCCCTGATGCCCGGCTACGCGTGCTAGCAGGCTAGCTGAGGGATTTTAGCAGCCTCAGCTGCTGGTGTGCACAGGCTATTACACGTAAGTTTATATTCTGCTAGTAAGCCTAAGGCTGTAGGTGGGCTGATGAAGGCTGTATTCGACGGGCTCTGCCCGAACTGCGGAGGACCTATATCCGATGACAGGCTGATGATGGGGCTTCCCTGCGAGGAGTGCCTCCCGCAGGCTACAGCTGGAAGCCCTGGTGAGGTAGCTGAGGCACTTGCAGCTCGAGGTAGGCTATGGGGGTATGGCAGGATAGCTCAGGTGTGGAGGGAGCTCCTGGCTGTAGACAGGGTGTTCAAAAGCGGGCTGGGGCACCCGATGTGGGCTCTCCAGAGGGTGTGGGCTAAGAGGGTGCTCCTAGGGAAGAGCTTTGCGATAGTTGCTCCAACTGGAGTAGGAAAGACGACGTTCGGCTCCCTGATGGCAGTCTACCTGGCCTCCAAGGGGAAGAGAAGCTACATAGTGCTCCCATCTTCAATACTGGTCAGGCAGGTCTCAGAGAGGATAAGGGAGTACGCTGGCAGGTGTGGGATCCAAGCAAGGCTCCTAGCATACTACAGCGGGATGAAAGCCAGCGAGAAGAGGGAGTTCCAGGAGAAGCTTGCTGGAGGCGAGTTCGACATCCTAGTGACCACAGATAGGCTTCTAGCATCGAGGTATGATGACCTCAAGAGGCAGAAGTTTGACTTCATATTCGTAGACGACGTTGACGCCCTGCTGAAGAGGTCCAAGAACCTCGACAGGGTGCTTGTGCTCCTCGGGCTCAGCGAGGAGCTCGTTCAGAAGGCTCTCGAGTCAGCTTTAGACAGCAGTGAGCTGGAGAAGCTTGTGGAGGAGCACTCAAGCGAGCTAGGGGGTGCTGGGATACTTGTGTTCTCGAGCGCAAGCGCGAGGAGAGCTAGCAAGAGGAGGCTGATGCTCCTGAGATCGCTGCTGGGCTTTGAGCTAGGCTACAGGCAAGGCTACCTCAGGAACATAGTCGATGTGGCTGTGAAGCCCAGTGGAAGCGTGGATGAGGAGGTTGTCAAGGTGATCAAGAGGTTCGGTGGTGGGGTGCTTGTGTTCACTCCGATGCCATATGGCAGAGAGTACGCTGAGAAGCTAGCTGAGTACCTCAAGGCCTCAGGTGTCAAGGCTGAGCTAGCTGACGGGAAAGCTGTCGAGAAGTTCAGTAGAGGAGAGCTTGACGCGCTAGTTGGGATTGCAAGCCACAGGTCGCCTCTAGCGAGAGGAGTAGACCTCCCAGAGAGGATAAGGTACGTGGTGTTCGCTGGAGTGCCCAGGTATGAGCTGAAGCTGACTGCAGAGGAGTATCATCCAGCTAGGCTCTACTCTTTGCTCAGCAACCTGAGGCTTGTCGTAGATGAGAGGCAGAGAGCCAGGATAGAGAGGGAGCTTGAGAGGCTCAGAAGCTTCCTGACAGCCTCCTCTGACGCAGTTGAGGCGGTTAAGGCTGGAGGAGAGCTGACAGGGTACCTAGCAGCCCTGAAGAAGGCCATAGACAGAGGTAGGAGCCTGCTCAAGGAGCTGATAACACCAGAGCTCCTGGAGAAGATAAGAGAGAGCAAGGACTTGGCTATGCGAGCTGAAGGAGAGGAAATAACCCTGGTGATAGCTGACGCAGCAGCTTACCTGCAGGCATCAGGTAGAGCCTCAAGGCTCTTCCCTAAGGGGCTCAGCAAGGGAGCTAGCATACTCGTAGTTGATGACGAGAAGGCCTATGTGAGCTTGGTGAGGAGGCTTAGGTGGTACATAGATGACCTGGAGTTCAAGGAGCTGGAGGAAGCCAGCAGGGTCTTCGCTGAGATAGACGAGGACAGGAGGCTCATAAAGGAGCTCAAGGAGGGTAAGGCTTCTTCTGAAGTCCTCGACTTCGTCAAGAACATACTCTTCATAGTCGAGTCGCCTACGAAGGCCAGGGTGATCTCCAGGCTGTTCGGTGAGCCTATGAGGAGAGACGTAAACGGCATAAGGGTCTATGAGGTTGCAAGTGGAGACTACGTGCTGAGCATAGTGGCCAGCGGAGGCCACGTACTAGACCTGGCTACCGATGTAGGGCTCCATGGAGTGATAGTAGACGATGGGGGGTTCAAGCCGGTCTACGCCCCGATAGCTAGGTGCCTAGACTGCGGTGAGCAGTTCGTCAAGCTGGACACGTGCCCAAGGTGCGGAAGCAAGAACGTCTTCAGCAAGGCTAGGGTGCTAGAGGTCATCAGAGAGCTTGCAATAGAGGCTAACGGCGTGTTCATAGCAACAGACCCTGACACAGAGGGGGAGAAGATAGCCTGGGACATAGCTAGCGTGATAGCACCATACAACGGTAGCATAGCTAGAGTAGAGTTCCATGAGGTCACGAGGAAAGGCGTTGGGAAGGGGCTTAGGGAGCTCAGAGGGATAAACGAGAGGCTTGTTGAGGCCCAGATAGTCAGGAGAATAGAGGACAGGTGGATTGGCTTCGAGCTGAGCAGGAAGCTCTGGAAGAAGTTCAGCTACAAGACCCTTAGCGCAGGCAGAGTTCAGACACCAGTCTTAGGCTGGGTCATCCAGAGAGCTAAGGAGGCTAGAGAGAAGGTGAGCGTCCTATATGCTCAGCTTCCAGGCGGCATGAAGATCAGGCTCAGAGGATTCGATAGAAGTAGGCTTAAGGAGCTTAAGGAAGCTAAGGCTGAGGTGGAGGTGGTCAGAGATGAGGTTGTTGAGCAGAATCCTCCACCACCCTACACGACAGACGCTCTGCTGAGAGATGCGTCAGCGTTCCTCAAGTTCAGCGCCCAGAAGACAATGCAGATAGCCCAGGACCTCTTTGAGATGGGGCTCATAACGTACCATAGGACAGATGCCACCACGGTATCGCAGCATGGGATGAGCATAGCTAGGGAGTACATTGAGGAGAAGTACCCTGGGCTCTTCCAGCCTAGGTCTTATGCCATGGAGGGGGCACACGAGTGCATCAGGCCAACTAGGCCAGCTGACTCAGAAATGCTCAGAAGCCTCATCTCAATGGGAGTGCTCAAGCTCCCCTCGCCGCTCACCAGAGAACACTACACGCTCTACCAGCTGATATTCAACAGGTTCATTGCAAGCCAGATGAAGCCTGCTAAGGTGAGGGTGCAGCATGTCAGGGTTAAGCTGCTAGACTACGTGTATGAGGCAGCTGAGCCAGTTGAGGTCGTTGAGGAGGGCTACAGCAAGGTCTGGAGGATCAGGGTTAGCCAGCCCTGGCAGCCTGGCAGCTTCAAGCTAGAAAGCTATAGAGTAGTGAGGGTCTCTAAGGCTAGGCCTTACACCCAGGGTGAGCTTGTAGCCGAGATGAAGAAGCGAGGGATAGGTAGGCCTAGCACCTACGCTAAGATAGTTGAGACGCTCCTGAAGAGGAGGTATGTCTTCGAGAAGAACGGGTACCTCTTCCATACTCCACTAGGCTATAAGGTCTGGAGCTACCTCAGGGAGAACTATGGGGACTACGTGTCAGAGGAGACTACAGCTAAGCTTGAGGAGGAGATGGACAAGATAGAGAGAGGTGAGGTAAGCTACCTGGAGTCCTTGAGCAGACTATACAGGGAGATCTTGAGGATAAGAGGCGAGAGCATTGAGGCTCCTAGAGGAAGCTGAGGAAGCATACCTCTGGGAGCCTGGAGCAGGAAGGAGGCTAGCCAGCTTAGACAGCAGCGTTAAAGCCAGAGCTCTGGTTGGAGCTGCAGCTGTGATAGCAGTGGACATAGGGTTGTGGGTTACTGAGAGGGGGCCTCAGCTCCTTAAGCCTCTAGAACACATCTCAGCCTTCATGCTCCTATCCAGGAGACTTGGCTTAAGCTACAAGGCTACGTTAGACGACCTTGAGGAGATGGTGCTTGACTTAGCCTCTAGAGCAGAGAGCGATGGGGGAGTCAGGCTGTGGGCTGCTGGGTCACCTGGGAGAGAGGCTGCTGTAGCAGTCTACTTGCTTAGAGCTCTAGAGCCTAGCGTATCGCAGCTGTTGGATTCCGGGGTGGAGGCGTACACAGCTGGAGTCAGCGAGGCTTCTGCGTCCGATCTGCTTGCCCCATCCTATAGCAGGGTGTGTAGGCTTATCTGCATGGAGGGAGCTATCTACTCGAGCATGGGCGCGGTCTTTCTGCTTGAAGGCAGCAGGGTCATATCCCCTCCATCCCTGGTGGCACACGAGCCAGTTAGGTCTGTTGTAGCTGAGCTAGCTAGATACGAGGGGCTTAAAGTGGTTGAGAGGTGTGTCACGTGTGGAGAGCTATACTCTGCAGACGAGGTGTTCTTAGCGTGCTCTGTGCTCGGCATAGTGCCTGTGAGAGCAGTTGATGGAGCAGAGATTGGTGTAGGCGAGGCTGCTAGGGGGCTTCAGGTAGGGTTCTTGAAGGCTGCTAGGGGGCTCACCGTGTTCCCTCCAAGCTGGGTTGTCCTAGCTAGGAGAAGAAGGTTGTGAGGTCAGCTGCCCTAGGCTTGGTCTTGACCTCTCTGGCTGCAGCTAGCGTCCTCTCCACTACCTTATCAAAGAGCTCTAGGTAGTAGCTTATGTCACAGTCCTCTAGCTCGAAGAACTCAGCTGGCCTAGCCCTGTAGTTCACTGGCTCACTTCCCTTGATCACAAGAATGTACAGGTTCATCCCCCTGTGGACCTCTACGCCAGCGTTCTCCTGAAGCCACCTTGCTGCTGCGCTAGCCTTCGTTGTCCTCTCGTACTCCTCTAGCTTCTTGGCTAGCTGCTCTACCATCACCAGGTCGTCCTTTGACACCTCCATCCTCTCCAGCCTAGCCCTGTACTCCTCAGCTACCCTCCTAGCCCTCTCTAGGTCTCCGTCCCTCAGGATAGCCTCGACTACAGCCTTCTGAGCCTCCTTGACTATGGCAGGATAGTCTTTCCTCACGAACTCGAAGCCCTTTGCTACGAGCCTGCCGTCAACGAGGTGGACATACTTCTTCTTGGTCAGGTAGAGAGCTCTCCTAGCTATGTGCTCGAACTCTATGGTTACAGGCATCTTGCTGTTCACCTCATCTACAAGCTTGAGAGCCTGCTCCTCAGTTACCCCAGCGATGTGTATGCCATCTGTGTCTATGTACACTGGAGTCAAGCCTCTGCTCTCAGCTAGCTTCCTCACCTCCTGGATGTACTTTCTGCCAAGTGCTGTGGTGAGCTTAGCTCCGTCAGCGGTGTAGAGCCTCGAGTTGGCCCAGCCCATGTACCCGTATATGGCGTTAGTCACGACCTTGACGGCATGCTGCTTCGCATAGAGCCTCTTGTACTCAGATGAATCATGAGGGTGCTTAGCCATCTCTCTCTTGAGCTGAGCTCTGAGCTCCAACAGCTCCTCGACTATGTCAGGTAGCAGCCCCTTTCTCTTGGAGCACACCTTGAAGCGCTCTCCCTCAGCCTCCACCTCCCTGGCTTCCTCTCTGCAGCACTTGCAGCCTACGGTTTCAGGTGAGATGTTGAAGTTCTTTATGAGGGTAGGGTACATGCTCTTGAAGTCCAGCGACCCGACGCTCTCATATACTCCTGGCTTCTTGAGCCAGACGAAGCCCCCTGGGAACCAGGCCTTCTTAGCTCCTCTGTCTGGTAGGGCAGCTCTCCTCCTATAGGCTTCCCTCAACACCAGAGAGTCGACGAGCTCTCCTACAGTCATCCTCGTGGCGTAGTGCAGCGGCACCCCAGTTAGCCTCGAGAACTCGAGCTGAAGCGGTAGAAGCTCCCTCGCCACCTCCTCTATGAGGGAGAGCCTCTCCTCCAGAGCTGCCTTAAGCTCCTCTCTACGCTCTCTCCAAAGCTCCTTGATCATGTAGCTTGGAGGGAGCTTGGGGCACTCTATGCCGAGGGCCTCAGCGACCTCCTCGATAGACTTCGTTGGGAGCTCAGGGAAGTCTCTCCATGCTACTGAGAAGAGGTCTATGTTAGCTCTCCCCTCTACCTCCGTCTCCTTGAGTATCATGCCTCTGAAGTACTTCCCTGTCTCAACAGGCTCAGACAGGTCTCTGCCTATCCTCAGCTTTAAACCGTGTCTTTTCGCTCTAGCTATGATGTAGGGCCACTCATCTGCGTCCTGCTCATACCCTACGATGACATCTGGGTCTTGCTCCCTGATGTACTCTGCTATGCTGGCTAGAAGCTCTCTGTCATCTCCATCAGACGCCTCATAAACCTCTGTCCCACTGCTGCCCCTGAAGCCAGCGACAAGAACTGGGTCCTCGCCCTTCCTGGGGTAGCCGTGCTCAGAGTATATGTAGCATGTGAAGTACACCGTCTTCAAGCTGACTGGAGGCTCCCTTGACCTGACTTCCACATCCTCTGCGTAGAGCACACCATCCTTCAGGTCTCCTCTAGCTGACAGCTCAGCTAGAGGGGTTATGCCTGATTCAAGCAGGTATACGTACCAGGGCTCTATGTCAGTCTCTCTGCACTCACCAAGCTGCTGAGCAACCTGTACCAGCTGCCTCCTCTCATCAGAACTCGAGTACCTAACCTTGAAGACAGGCTTAAGCACCCCATCGACGTAAAGCTCATCCTCCTCGATCACAGCTCTGCTAGCTAGCTTGCTCTTGGCTTGCTCAACTCTATTAGGGACGAGTATGAAGTAGGGGAGGTACCTCACAACTATGGTGTAAGGGCTATCTCCTCTGACATAGAGCCTAACAGCCCCCCTGGAGTAGCTGCAGTGGTATAGTACCCCAGACACCTCCAAGCTGACCCCAAGCTAGGTGGCGTATTGCGATTTAAGGTTAGCGTTGCGTGAAAGCTTTAAACAGGTAGGTGCACTGTAAAGTGGTGTACGCCATGAGCAGAGGGTGGTTCGACCCGTTCGAGGAGGTAAGGAGGATATGGAAGGAAATGGACAGGATGTTCAGCGAGCTCCTGTCCTCAAAGCCAGCTGAGCTGCGAGGTGAAGCAGGTTACAGGCAGCCCTTAGCTGACGTATATGAGACAGACCGCGACATCGTGGTTGTAGTTGAGGTCCCTGGAGTCGACAAGAAGGACGTGAAGATAAATGCAACAGAGAACGCAGTTGAGATCAGAGCTGAGTCAGCTAGGGAAGAGGAGGAGAGAGGAGCTACATGGCATAGGCGTGAGAGGAGGTACATTGGCTTCTATAGGAGGATATCTCTGCCAGCTAAAGTGGATCCAAGGAGAGCTAAGGCAAGGTTCAGGAATGGTGTGCTTGAGATAAGGCTACCTAAGGTTGAGGAGGCTAGAGGCTATAGCATAGAAATAGAGTGAAGCTACCTCACTAGCTCCTCAACCTCCCTATACCATTTCTTGCTGGTCCCCTTCTTAGCCCTCTTCTTCCACTTCTTCGTCTTAGGCTCCTCCTCTAGGGCTTTGGCTAGGGCTCTTGCCTTCTCAGCCACGGCGTTGGCCTCCTGCTCCGTTAAAACCCCCTCCTGCTTCAGCGACTCAGTGAACTTCTCGAGCTTCTCGAGGTTCACCTTAGCATCATACCAGAAGCCCCAGTCGTCAGCTAGGAGCTTTGCGATGTACTTTGCGTTAATCAGCTTCCTCCCCTCTTTGTCGCTTAGCTCGTGGCTCATGAAGAGGACCACGAGGTCTACTAGATCCTTCCTGTTTATCTCATGTATCTGAAGCTTCTCTAGGACTATATCGGTTGGTGTTATGGCTGGTGAGCTGAGGTCAAGCCTGCCCTCTCCAGGCTTGCTGCCAAAGGGCACGTCGTGGCTGAACTCCAGCTTATCAAAGAATATGTCGATGTGGTACTTCCCCTGTGGGTGGTAGTATATCAGCCTCTTCTTCCCGAAGAGCACATTGACCATCCTGTCTGGTATGAAGCCTTCTTCCTCGAAGAACTTCTTGACCTGAGAGTACTGCTTGCTGTAGGCTATGAGGTCTAGGTCTGTGAAAGCTGGTGTACCCCCACCGAACCTCAGCTTGTGTATCTCCCTGCACCTCTCGTCGTCCATTGTGTGCACGTACACCGCTAAGGCGCCAAGTATCCTCAGTATGATGCCCTTTTCCTCAGCTTTCTTGACTAGGCTGATGCACTCCTCTGCGAACTCCTCCTCGCTCATCTCAACGAAGTGTATTTCCTTCTGAGGCAAGCAGACACCCACTAGCCCTCTATCTTCCAGTATGTCTTGAGGCCGTCTGGCTCGAACTCTATTATGAAGCCTCTCAGCAAGCCCTCTGAGTACTCGCTTCCAGGGTTTATGACTATCGTATCTCCTATCTTGTCGCTGGCATAGCTCTCGTGTATGTGACCATGGAGCCCCATCAGAGGCTGGTATTCTTCCTCCAGCTTTCTAACTGCCCTTGAGCCGACGTGAACCAGCACAGGCCTCCCTCCGACGTACACTGGCTTGAGGTTCTTGTCCAGCTTTGGAGCTAGGTCTAGCTTGGTGTTCCATGGTGGGCAGTGGAAGTTGAAGAGAGCCTTCTTGAAGTCCTTGACCCCTGACTTCTCGATCTTCTTCCTCAGCATCTTCTCCAGCTTGTCCTCTGGAGCCTCCCTTGGCGTGTTCCATGGCGTTGGGTTCACGTACTCGTGGCTTATCACCTGGTACCCGTAGGGTAGCTCTACTGTCTTGTCTAGTGGGTAGATTACACCCCTGTCCTCGAACCTCTTTATGGTCTCGTCTATGTACTTCTCGTCGTCGTTTCCTGGCATCACTATGGCAGTTGTCTTCCTCAAGTCCACCTTCTCCACTAGGAGGTTAAGCCACTTCTCAAGCCTCTCGACCATGACCTTCTTGAAGAGCTCCTCCTGCTTCTTCGGGCTCTGAGCTATGTCCTGAAGCTCCTCCTTGGTGAGGATCACGTAGTAGTATGCTATGCCCTCTATCCTCTCCTTTATCTTCTCAAGCTCCTCACTGCTCCTGGCTACGAGCTTCTGGTCTATCAGGGTAGTCTCATACCTGTCTCCGTAGTCTACTATTGGAACTATGGCTTTTCCCGTGAGGTCTCCAGCCAGTATTATGACGTCAGCATTGTAGACGTTGACTGCATTGAGCCACTTCCTCCATACTATGGTGTTTCCGTGGATGTCTGCTGCAAAGAACATCCTGAAGGTCATCTCATGCACCCACATTCCCCCTATGCATGTGGTATAAAGCGTTATCCCATGCGA